>DASWCI010000272.1:0-6454 GCA_036390195.1 Gemmatimonadaceae bacterium | reverse complement strand
CGCCGTGGTGGTGCTGTTCTCAGTGAGCTACTGGCTCATCTCCAAAGTGGAAGCCGCGAAATGGCAAAAGTTCATTCGCGAGAAAGTGACATCGGCACTCGAGCACGGCGGTGGCAAAGCGCTCGCGCTCGTCGCGTTCCTCGCGGTCTATCGCGAAGGCGCCGAGACGGCGCTCTTTTATCAGGCGCTGTTTAACGAAGGACCGAACGTCGGATTCCCACTCGCGCTCGGAATCGTCGTGGGCTTCGCGGCGCTCGCCGTGATCTTCACCCTCTTCTACCGCTACGGCGTCAAGATTCCCATGCGTCCGTTCTTCACCGTGACGAGCCTGCTTCTCTACTACCTGGCGTTCGTGTTCATGGGGAAAGGAATTCGCGAGCTGCAGGAAGGAAATATCATGCGAATCACCGTAATTCCTGGCGCTCCGCACATCGACGCGATGGGTATCTACCCGAGCGTAGAAACGCTCACTGCGCAGGCGATTCTCATCGTGCTGCTGATCTTCGCGACGATCAGGACCTTCTGGCCTGGCCACAAGGTCGAAACGGGAAGCGCAGAGGCGTAGCAATTGCCGCGTTTAGTTTGAAACGGAGAGTGAGATGACCACCAGCGAGATCCAAACGCAAACCGCCGAGCAGCACGGAATCCGCCCCAAGGGCTACCGACTACCGGAATCCACGCACCTCGGCAGAGTGCAATTGCAGGTCGCCGATCTCGATCGCTCGCTTGCCTTCTACGAAAACGTGGTTGGGCTTCGAGAAATTCGCCGCACTACCGACTCGGCGAGCCTTGGAGCGCACGGCGAAGATCGCGAGATCGTTCATCTCCGACAGCTCAGAAGCGCGCGACCGGTGCCGAGGCGCGGACTGCTCGGGCTTTATCATTTTGCGATTCTGTTGCCCGATCGCGCCTCACTCGGACGATTCGTTGCGCATCTTGGCGAAATCGGTGCACGTGCCGGAATGTCCGACCACTTCGTGAGCGAGGCCGTTTATCTCACCGATCCGGACGGTCTCGGCATCGAGGTGTACGCTGATCGCCCGCGCGATGCATGGCGTTATGACGAGCGGCAGCTACACATGACGACGCATCATCTGGATGTTGACGACCTCGCCAGGTCTGCAGGCGGCGACCGATGGACCGGAATGCCGGCGGGGACCATGCTCGGTCACGTGCATCTTTACGTCGACGACATCGCGAACGCCGAGGCGTTCTATCACGACGGACTGGGGTTCGACAAAGTCGTGTGGAGTTATCCGGGCGCGCTGTTCATGTCAGCCGGCGGATATCACCACCATCTCGGCACCAACATCTGGGCGCAAGGCTCACCGGCGGCGACGGAGGCGGATGCACGGCTACTCGAATGGGAAGTCATCGTCCCAACGAAGAAGGACGCCGCGGCAGCTGCGCAGAACGTCAAAGCTGCAGGTTACCCGGTGAAGGAGGAAAAAGGCGAGTGGATTCTTACCGATCCATGGGGGACGAGTCTGAGGCTTGTGCCGGAAAAATGAAGCGACGCAACAGTGCGCTGGCGGCGGCGACTGCCGCTTTCGCGTTTGTGGCGTGCTCCAGTCAAATGCGCTCAGCTGGAAGCGAATTTCAGTTCGCCACTGATGCGGCTGCGATCAAAGCGACGCTCGACACAACTACCGCCGGATGGAATCGCGGTGAGCTTCCCGTTTATCTCTCGGCTTACGCGGATTCGGCGACCGCAATGGGCTCGACGGGACTCGTGCGCGGAGTGAGAGGAATCGAAGGTCAGATGCGGGCCGGATTCTGGCGAACGGGCCGTCCGCTGCAGACGCTCAGCTACGACCACCTCGAGATTCGGCCGATCGGTCCGAATCAGGCGATCGTGACCGGACAGTACATTCTCAGCGGAGGTGGGCGACCCGATCGAACTGGTTGGTTCACAACAATTTGGGTTCGCATCCCGCCTGCGCGCGGGCATCCGTCCGGTTGGCGAATAGTGCACGACCATTCCTCGTAAAGCGCGGTCGATGTCCGCGCATTAATTTTGGCCGAGATCTGGCAGCGGTGTCGTTGATGCTAAGCGAGTCCCTTCACAGTAGCAGGTGGACAATGATTTTGTCGAAAGCGCGAATCTATCCGGCGCTCGTCGTTCTCGCGGCGATAATTATGTCGGGATGTGGAAGCGATTCCACCGGTCCCGGCTCGATCGATTCAAACGCGGCGCTGCAAAGTCTCGCCCTGGGCTTGCAGGGCGTGAGCGGCGTCGGCTCGCCCACGACTCCCGAGGTGAACGCCTCATTCGGCGGAATTGCGCCGCTACTCGACCAGGTAACAGTCACGATCGACGGGGCTTCGCAAGGCATGTACGCTTTGGGCCTAAGGGAAACTTTTCCGGCCGGGACATGTGAGGAGACGCTGTTTGTTAGCGCGGCCTTTCCACCACAGCCGGGCGTGTGTACACCGCCGCAATTGGAGCTCGCGCTCATTCTCTGGCAGGCTCATTCCGCAACGCAACCGCCAGATCGGATGATCCTGATCGTTGCTGATCAGGGCACAATCGATTTTGATTTTGCGTCCGTACCGACCGATGAACTGCCGGCGCTTGCGCTGTACATCGAAGGCGAAAACAATGTCTGGAGCTCGCTTTCCGGAACTCTCACCAGCCAGGTTGCAGCCACGACTCAGACCTGTAGTCTCCCTCTTCCGCCGTACGCCAAGAGCGGAGCGTGCAACATTGCAACTTTCGACGAGGAAGGATCGATCGTGTTTGAGCCATTCTCGTTCGATGCGCTGAACAAGCGCCTCAATCTCGCGATCCCGCGGCAGACACTGCACGGGCTTTGGATGGCAATCAGCGAGGTTCAGCCCGTTCCCATAACAGGGAGTCGCATGATCCCGACGCTGCTGGCGCCTCGACTTATTCGCGCGCGATAGCTTCCACCCGCGCGAGCTGCGCGGCTCATCGCGTGGGGTACGTTCCGAAAATCAATCCGACGGCAATCGCCGAGTTCGCGGCGAGAAGTCCAGTGCTGAGATACATGTTACAGTCGGTCGACGACCAGTTTCGCCACGTAGGCGCGCTGCGCATTGGCGTCCGATTGTCGCGGAACCGGCATCAAGCCCACGAATCTTATGCGCAAATCACCCGAGAGTATCTCATTGTTTGGCGGTGTGAGGCTCAGAATTCTCATATCATCCGGCGCGCCGTCTCGGGAAATGGTGACGTCGATCTTGGCATCCCCAGCCCAGATGCAGGTGACGTCGACGGGACAGCGCGAATCTTCTCGCACCTGCTTGAAGGTGATCCGGGTTCCGTTCCCCTTGAGCGCAGCAGTTTTTCCGACGGAAAGCGAGAATGCTACGCCCGGCTCGGCGACAATGGCGGTTTCCATGGTGGCGCAGCTGAAAGCCGCGCCGAGCATGGCGCAAGTCGCGCTGATCGCTAACGCGCGCGACCGGCCCTTATGCGGCCTGAGCCGTGGCATAAATCCCTGGCGCATCCGCGCGCGGATTCCGACGCATGTACATCCAGATGGCACCGCCAATCGTAAACAGGATCGCGATCACCTGTGCCCCCGTGAAGGTTCCGAACAGGAACCGATCGTCCTTGGCGCGCAGGAACTCGATCATGAACCGCTCTACGCCGGCGAGCACGCAGTACAGTCCGAACAGCCATCCCTCGGCGTGCTTGTGATCGCGTAAGCGCCAAAGCACGAGAAACATCACGAAGCCGAGCGCGACTTCGTAGAGCTGAGTTGGATGAACGGAGAGAACCTGATTCGGGGAAGAGCCGGGTGGAGCTGGGATGTGGAACAGGTCTGTCATATTGGCGACCGTCGATGGCGGCGCACCGTGCGGAAAGCTCACTGCCCACGGTCCATTCCACGGACGACCGTAGTCGTCGCCCACCGCCCAGCATCCGGTTCGGCCGATCGAGTAAGCCGCGGCGATCGCTGGCGCAGCGACATCACTGATTCGCGGAAAGCTCAAACCTTTGCGGCGGATCACGAGATAGCAGGCGAGGATTCCTCCGGTCAGCCCGCCCCAGAAGACGAAGCCCGCCCTGCTCAGCAGCGCGCTCATGTCGTGCATCAGAATCGCATAATAGATCTTTCCGCCGAGCAGCCCGCCGATGACCGCAGCGAAGATGAGATCTCCAAGTGGCTCTGGATCGTGTCCACGCCGTGCTAGCTCGCGTTGCGCGATGATCTGCGCGATGACGAACGCCAATAGCACAGCCAACCCGAAGCCGGTGAGCTGGAAAGGTCCGACATCGTATGAGAGCGGTTCCTGCACTATCGAAGCAAAAATATTTTGCATTGGCGTGAATCTAGGCGGCGACTAGTCCCGGGATAGGGCTGCTGGCGTAAGCATTGAGGTCGAGACCGGCCCTCTCGCCCTGCTCGAATCTGAAAAGGCCGGCGCGCGCAATCATCGCCGCATTGTCGGTGGCGAGGCGCGGGCTCGGTGCATAAACGATCGTACCCTCAGACTCGAACCTGGTTCGCATCGCATCGGCTAGCGTTCGATTGCACGCGACTCCGCCGCCTAGTACTACACGTTGCCGAGAAAAGGCATCCGCTGCGCGCCAGGTCTTCTCGACCAGTGTATCGATCATCGCATCCTGGAATCCCCGCGCGATGTCTGCCTTGTCGGCTTCGATGTTCTTGGATGCGCGGACCGTATTGAGCACGGCCGTCTTGAGACCGCTGAACGAGAAGGCGTAATAGTCATCGTCTTGCGGCAGCGCGTTCTTGCGCACCATCGGACGAGAAAACGGGAAGCGTTTCGGATTTCCCTCGCGCGCGAGCTGCTCGACGTACCGGCCACCAGGGTACGGAAGACCAAGGAGCTTCGCGACCTTGTCGAAAGCTTCGCCGGCCGCGTCATCGCGCGTTGCTCCAAGGAGCCGATATTTTCCCCACGCTTCGACGTCCAGCACCAGCGTGTGCCCGCCCGAGATCAACAGTGCAGTGAATGGCGGAACAGCATCGCGGTGCTCGAGCGCGGTCGCGAACAGGTGTCCCTCCATGTGATGGATTCCGAGTAAGGGAATGTCACGCGAGAATGCGAGCGCCTTCCCATAACTGACTCCAACGAGCAGCGCGCCAACGAGGCCCGGAGTATTCGTAACGGCGACTGCATCGAGATCATCGAGCTTCGTCCCCGCTTCTTCGATCGCGCGCTCGACAACCGGCACGATGCTGGTGAGATGTGCGCGCGATGCAATCTCGGGAACTACTCCGCCAAAGACGCGATGGACGTCCTGGGACAGAATTACCAAGGATTTCTGGGTGACGTCGTTGCCCTTTCCCTCCAGCACAGCCGCAGAAGTCTCATCGCACGACGTTTCGATTCCAAGAATGCGGATCATGCCTATTCCGTACGCTCGGTGAGCAGGCGATCGACCAACGCGCGCGCCTCGGGCGAATTCCAATCCGTCGCCGACATGAGCTTCTTCCTGATCACTCCGTCCTTGCCGACGATGAACGTCTCCGGGTACCCGCTGATGTCGTACAGGTCAGTGATTTTTCCCTTTGGATCGTGCAGGATCTCGAACGTCAACCCGTATTGCTTCGCAAAGGCGCGGATTGCCGGATCCGTGCCGGGATCATCGATGCTCACTGCGACGATCTTCAGCCCCTTCGCTGCGTACGCCTTGTGGAGCGCCTCGATGCTCGGCATCTCCACTCTGCAGGGCAGGCACCACGTAGCCCAGACGTTGATCAGCAGTACGTGGCCGCGGTAATCGGAGAGCCTCTTTTCCTTCGGAATCGAATCAAGAGTATACGCCGTGAAATCCGGGGCCTTGCTCCCGAGCTGCACGGGGAAAAGCTCGTGGCGGAGATACCGTGTCGACGCGTACGCAATCGCGGTCACGACAGCCAATACCAAAGCGCCGACTGCCAGCTGCTGCCTGCCGGTCATACCTGTACTGTGCAGCGAGAGCGAAGCTCTTCGATCTCCGCCTTAGGGTTTTTCGCCGCGAAGATGGCGTTGCCGGCGACGAAAGTGTCCGCCCCCGCTTCAAACACCGACCTTATAGTCTTGCGGTCGATTCCGCCGTCAACTTCCAGAAATGCTTTGCTGCCATTTTCGGCCAGCATCTCGCGAGCGCGTCGAACTTTATCGACTGATCCTTTGATAAAGTTTTGCCCGCCGAAACCGGGATTCACTGTCATCACCAGCAGTAAATCGAGATCGGCAATGACCTCGCTAACCGCTGTAAGTGGCGTCGCGGGGTTGACGACGGCTCCGGAGCGGCACCCGAGCTCGCGGATGCGATTGAGCTGACGCTGCAAGTGCGGCGAAACCTCGGTGTGGATCGACATTCCGTTCGCGCCCGCCGCTGCGAAGTCCTCGAAGTAATTCTCCGGCTCGACGACCATCAGGTGCACGTCGAGCGGAAGCCTGGTGAGTTTTCGTACCGACTCGATCACTTTGGCGCCAAAGGTCAGGTTCGGTACGAAGCGTCCGTCCA
>DASWCI010000271.1:0-3434 GCA_036390195.1 Gemmatimonadaceae bacterium | reverse complement strand
ACTTCAGATCGCGTCAATCCGTTTCAACCCATCGAGGGTGACGTGTAGGTATTGGTGTGGGTGCCTTGAAGCGACTCTTAGACAGCCACAACCGATGGCTCATGGCCCAAAATCGTTCGACCACATCTTGAATGATTCATTGCCCACGTCATCCTGGGCCCATATCGCGGTGGCATGGCCCTCTCCCGAGACTGCTAGTTGTGGATAGCGAGCCACACCATTTCCATTTGAGATGAATCCATCTTCACCCCAGCCTGTATTGCTGTCATAACGACATGCTCTTATGAGTGTGTTGTTAAGACGTGCGTCGTACTGACTCCAAATAGCGACGGCGTTGCCCAATTTGTCTACCCCGATCTGTGGACCTTCTATAAATTCACTCGAAGAGCTGATAGTTGTTGGCGTCTGCCATCCCAATATGTGATCGAATCGAGCTGACCATATAGCTAACATGAACCCGTCAAATTGACCCCAGAGAACGAATGCGTTCCCTGAGCTGTCCATCGCAAGCTTTGGACTAACTGCATCTGCATTTTGAAAAAAGAGATCGGACATGGTGGTAACCCCAGTCCATCCAGTATTCGCGACGTAACGATTGCTGTACACTGTTTTGATCAAACCTGTTGAATTCCATCTCTGCCACACTGCAATTGCGTTACCACTCCCATCAACAGCTATATCAAAATCGAGGATGACATTTGTTACGCCTGGGGTCCTGAGAAAGGCAACTACTACGTCGGAACTCCCCCACACACCTGCGGTTCTCCTAGTTGCATACAAGGTGGTACCGTCGGTCCACAATATTGTGGGATTTCCGTTGTTGTCGGTTGTAATACGTCCGTCTGGATAACTTACACTAGGTGGTGTAATTGCATAGTCAGCGGTAACCTTCTCGGCTGCACCCCATCCAACCAGCGGGGTGTATTCCGCAGCAAATAGTGCGTATTTGTCGAGAGCCGAGAAATACTGATCCTTATAGGTTCGCTCCGTCCATACTACCCATGCCGTTCCACCGGCTTGGACTGTCAGGTCCTCCGAAATGACATACCCAGTCGGATCTGATTGCATCAAGATTGGCGAAAGCCATCTCACTTCCCAATGGTCGTAGAGTCGCTTAGGTCATTTCTTTAGAATGAAAAAAAGGAGTACGGCAGCCGCTACCATGAGCAGCAGGACAACAAGCGGCCAAAACATCCCAAAAATCACCGCAAGCACGGCCGCTGGCATCCACCCCAAGGCGAACCCTAAAAAGCCGTATGTCAGTGTGCAGAACCCCCATACACCGACGAACGTCGCGGCCGCGGTGATCCAGGTGCCAACGTCGTACCAATCGCGCATGTCTGCAACCCTGGTGACAGCGCACCCCGTGTTAAACTTTCCTCGCTGCGATATCTTCTTCCGTCAATTTGTAGCGCGTCAGATACGGTCGCCCGGTTATTTCTTCGTTCTCCGATTTGTCTGGGCGGATAGATCTGTTCGCACCGCACGGTATCGACGCCTCGTCGCTGACCTCGTAAAAGCAACGAGCCACCACGTCGCGCAAGCTCGCCGTCAGCTCCAATTCTTGCTGGGAGACCGAATAACCCTTTTTCCCACGAACACCGGCATCCCTGAGGCCGAAATCCGAGGAGACTATGCGGGACTAGTCTACGCCACAGTGCCGCATGAAATAAGTCTGGTAGGCCGTGCAGGAGTCGAACCTGCGACCAACGGATTAAAAGTCCGCTGCTCTACCACCTGAGCTAACGGCCCGGAAAGGAGCGCGATTCTATTATGTCGCGCGAGCGAGCGTCAACGTAAATGCGCGCTCATGCGGCGATCGAGCGCTCATGTTTGCCGCATCAGCCGCCAGTACTGGATCTTCATCGTGAGCGCCGCGCCGGCGACGATGGCGAAAAACGCGAGGAAGGAGCCGAGCGCGAGGGTGGACAGGCCCGATATTCCCTGGCCGATGGTGCAGCCGAGCGCGAGCACGCCGCCGAACCCCATCAGCGCGCCGCCGACGAGGTGATTGATCAGGTCCTCGGCGTCGCGAAAGCTCTCCAGCCGGAACGACCGGGTCGCGAGCGACCACGCGAACGACCCCGCGAACATCCCGAGCACCGTCGCGATCCCGAAGGTCATGACGCGGCTCTTGTCGCTCCACAGGAGGAGAAGCTCGAGCGAGTAGGCCTGCGGCGCGACGAAGGAGAGCGACTCCATGCGGCCGGAATTCGTGGCGAGGAACTTTTCCTCGAGCGTGGCCGGGTCCTCGGCGAGGTGACCGATGTGCCCCGACAGGTACCAGCCCCCGACGACGACAAGGCCGACGACGACTCCGCCCAGGACGTTGTCGAAAGTCCGAAACTCGCGTGCTTTGAAGACGAACGCGAGCAGGCCCAGCGAGATCGCGAGACCGAGCGCGGCGAGCACGATTCGCTTGTCGAATCCGAGCGGACCCGCGATCAGCGACGGAAGATCCTGGCTTCCGGCGAGCGTCGCGCCCACTGAATCGAGCGCCGCCACGCGAAACACTCCGAGGATTCCCTTCAGCGTCATGTACGCGGTGATCGCCAGCACGATCGCGACGACGAGCGATTTGAGGTTGCCGGTGCCGATGCGGATCAGCGTCCTCGAGCCGCAGCCCGAACCGAGGGTCATGCCGATCCCGAACAGCAACCCGCCCAGGATGTAGGAAAGCCAGGTGAACCGGGGCGCGGTGTAGATCGTCTTCGACAGGTCGACGAGCCCCGCGAGCTGCAGGGCGCTTGCGCCGGCGGTCGCAACGGCGATGGCGAGCAGCCACATGCGCATGCGGTTCCAGTCGCCCATGTTGACCACGTCCGACACCGCCCCCATGGTGCAGAAGTGCGTCTTGTTGCCCACGGCGCCGAAGAGGAAGGCGAGCGCAAAGGCCCCCCACACCACCACCGAGGCGAGCGCCGCCGGATTGGATTCTGTCAAGAGACCTCGATTCGGAATGGCCCCTGGATCCCGGCGCGGAGCGCCGGGATCGGCCGCCGCGGTTATTTTTTCTGTATGAGGCGCTGCTTGGCCTGCTCGGCCGCGGAGCTCGAGGGATAGCGTTTCACCAGGGCGCGCAGCGTCTCGCGGGCCGCGGTGCTCTCTCCCACCTCCGCCTGCGAGCTCGCGATGTTGAGCAGTGCGTCGGGCGCCTTGGAATTCTCCGGCCAGAGCCTGACGACTTTCTGCTGCGCGGCGATCGCGGACTTGTAGTCGCGCATCGCGTAGTAGGCATTGCCGATCCAGTACTGCGCCGAGGGCACGAGATCGCTGCTTGAGAAATTGGTCATGAAATTCTGGAAGCTGGTGATGGAGAGCTGGTAGTTGCCGAGCTTGAACTGGTTGAGCGCCGTCTCGTACGCCTGCTTCTCGGCGGCCGCGCTGCGCTCGCCCTGGCTCAGCTTGTCCTGCAGCTGCGATTGCGTCTGCTC
>DASWCI010000270.1:0-3077 GCA_036390195.1 Gemmatimonadaceae bacterium | reverse complement strand
GATTCTCACGAGCGGCAAGCTCTACTACGATCTGTCAAGCGAGAGAACGCGGGCGGGCCTTCGGAACGTTCCGATCCTGCGTGTCGAGCAGCTCTATCCATTTCCGGAAGAAGCGCTGGCGCAAGCGCTGACTCGATTTCCACGGTTGCGTGACGTTGTCTGGGCGCAGGAGGAAGCCAGGAACCACGGCGCGTGGTATGCCGTTCGCGAGCGGCTCGAAGCCGCGTTGCCCTCCGGCACCACGCTGACTTATGTGGGCCGACCGGCGATGGCGCCGACGGCGATCGGAGACGCTGTCCAGAACGCCGCCGAACAGTTTGACATCGCGCGGCGCGCGCTGGGGGTCGCTGCCGCTTGAGCTAACGCGTGACGCCGAGCTTTTCGTGTTCGTCGTGCGGCGGCCGCGACAGCAGGTAGGTGTGCGAGGCGAGCGCGAAGGACAGGAACGCTTCCGGCTCCATGGGCCGGGCGAACAGGAACCCCTGCAGGACGTCGCAGCCCTGCTTCGCCAGGAAATCGGCCTGCGCCCGCGTCTCCACGCCTTCGGCCACCGTCCGAAGACGAAGGCCCTTGGCCAGCCCGATCGTCGCACGGACGATCGATGCATTCGTCTCGCTGGTCATCAGCTCGGCGGTGAACGCGCGGTCGATCTTGAGCGTGTCGAGCTGGAAGCCCTTGAGATAGCTCAACGATGAATACCCGGTACCGAAATCGTCGAGGGCAACCGAGACGCCAAGCGATTTCAGCTCGGCGAGAATCGTCCTGCTGCGTTCGATGTCGTCCATCAGCAGCGATTCGGTCAGTTCCAGCTCGAGGAGTTTCGGATCGAAGCCGGTTTCGTCGAGCACGGCCTTGATCGTGTTCGCCAGGGTGTCCTGCCGGAACTGGCGGCTCGAAACGTTGACGGAAATCGCGATGCGCGGCAGGCCGCGGCGATACCACGAATCCATCTGCGTGCACGCGGTTCGCAGTACCCATTCACCGATCGCGCCGATCAGCCCTGTTTCCTCGGCGATGGGAATGAACTCAGCCGGCGAGACGAGCCCGTGCTCCGGGTGCTGCCACCGGATGAGCGCCTCGACGCCCGCCAGACGGCCGGTTCGAGTCGAGATCAGCGGCTGATAGTGCAGCAATAGCTCGTCCCGCTCGATCGCGTGGAACAGCGCGTTCTCCATCGACAGGCGGTTCCGCGCGCCTTCGCTCATCTGCGCGGTGTACATGACCAGGCAGTTGCCACCGCGCGCCTTCGCTCGATACATCGCGACGTCGGCGTTGCTGAGCATCGTCTCAGAGTCGGCGGCCGAGTCCAACGCAACGTTGATGCCGATCGACACGGTGACGCGCAGGCTTTGCTCATCGATGACGAACGGCTCCTTGAGCGCGTTGATGCAGCGCTCCGCGACGGTGACCGCGGTGTCGGAGTCCATCAGCCCGGGAAGCAAAAGCACGAATTCGTCGCCGCCCCAGCGTGCCAGCGTGTCGCGATCCCGGATGCACGACGTCAGCCGTGAGGCGACGAGCTTGAGCAGTGCGTCGCCGATCCCGTGTCCGAGCGAATCGTTGATGTTCTTGAAGCGATCGATGTCGATCATCAACATCGCCAGCAACGAGCCTTCGCGGCGTGCCTGCGCGAGGCCGTTCGTGAACCGCTCGGAGAGCAGAACCCGGTTGGCGATGTTGGTCAGGTGATCGGTCCGCGCCAGCTCGTGCAGGCGCTCCTCCATGCGCTTGCGCTCGCTGATATCGCGCGAAATGCACAGAATCTCGGGCGTCTTCTCGGCGCTGATGCCCTTCATCAAACGCAGCGTCGTCTCGAACCACACATAATGCTGATCGCGACGACGCGCGCGATAGATGACCGTCGGCGGCGATTTGTCCTGGGCAGCGACGCCGAAGGCGATGCGCACGACTTCGTAATCCTCGGGATGGACGAACTCGAGCAGTGAATGGCCGACCAGGGCCATGTGGGCGAACCCCAGAACGCTTTCGGACACGGGCGACGCGTAGGTAATGTGTCCTGCAGGGCCATGCTTGGTTATCAGGTCGGTCGAGTTCTCGGTGATGAGCTTGTAGCTCCGCATGGTCTCGATCAGCGCGTCTTCCCGCTCGTGCAGCCGGCCGGTCAAGCGGTTGAAGGTCGTGGTCAGCGCACGTATCTCGCCGCTGGCGCGCTCGTTGTCGCCGCGCAGCGGTGCCAGCCGCTCCTCGGTATCGGTGTAACTCGCCAGATGGCGAGTGAGCGACACGAGTGGCTGCATGAGAAACCGCGTCCCGAGCCAGACGGCCGCAACCACGAGCACGCTGGCGACGAGCAGGAACGCGACGAAACGCCAGACGAGCCCGGTGACCGCCGCGAAGGCCTCGTCCTTCGGATACACCGCGGCAACGATCCAGTTCGACGACGGCACGCGCCTGTAGGAGACCAACGCTTCGCGCCCGTCCATGTCCCGCGCCTCCTCCGTGCCCTCGAAGCCGTGGAGCGCCCGATCGAACAGCGGATTCGTCGCCGCAGCGAAGGCCGGCTGCGAGAGGCGATTGCGATCCGGATGCATGATGAGCTTGCCGTCGGCGGCGACGACGAAGAGGTACCCCGTCTTGCCGATGATCGTCTTGGCGACGTTGCCGAGCATCCCGGGGTTGGTGAGGCCGATGCTGCCGGTAAGAATCGCGATGAACCGGCCGTCCTTCGCGAAGACCGGCATGGTCAGCACGAGGACCATGTTTGCGTCGCCCACATTGGTCATGAAAGGCTCGGAGACGACTGGGCGCTCGGTGCGGATCGTGTCCCTGATGTATCCCCGCTCCGAGGCATTGCTGCCTCGGCGATTGGGACGATACGGACGCTCGGCGAGCGCGATACCCTGAGCCGTGAACAGGAACGTCGAACGGTCCACCGCCGCGTACAACCCGGTGTTCGCGTCCAGGTAGCGTTGCGCGGCGTCCGAGGAAGCGATGTCGGACTCGCGAATCTCGTTTGCGCTCAGCGTGAGCGCCTTTTGCAGCCCGAGGAGTCTCTGATCGAGATTGTCGGCGACGCGATTGACGAGAGTGTTCTGGTCCGCAACCATCACGTCCAG
>DASWCI010000269.1:0-11155 GCA_036390195.1 Gemmatimonadaceae bacterium | reverse complement strand
ATTTCTCGAACTCGATGGCGATGGCAGTGGCTTGTATGATCTCGAGGGCGGATTGAACGACCTCCGGGCCGATACCATCACCCGGAAGTACAGTTATCTTTCGTTTTGCCGGTGTCATCAGAGGAACTTAATCCCTCTGGGGAGTCGCTTTATAGCGCGCGTGTAGCTCAGTTGGATAGAGCGTCGGCCTCCGGAGCCGAAGGTCGTGGGTTCGAATCCCGCCACGCGCACTCGCCTCCCTCCTTGTCGCGGATTCTTGATCTCTGCGCGGGTCAGTCGGGAGGACGTCCTCCCTCCTTCCCTGCGTAGCGTCCCTTCTTGTCCGCGACGCGCGATTCGAAGTTGCGCGCGCGAAGTTCGAGGTGCGGAGCGGGCGCGCCGCCGAAGAGGACACCCCGCCTCGACCCATACAGGGATGCAAAGGAAACGCAGCGCCGACGGCTACGCGGACTTGAGCGCCTGACCGATCTGAGTTAGGGACTGGCGCGCGTCGCCGAACAGCATGCGGGTCTTCTCGTGATAAAAGAGCGCGTTGTCGATCCCCGCAAAGCCGTGCCCCATGCTGCGCTTGAGCACGATGATGTTGCGCGCGCGATCGACATCGAGAATAGGCATTCCGTAGATCGGACTCGATGGATCGTCGCGCGCAGCGGGGTTCACGACGTCGTTCGCGCCGACAACGAGGACGACGTCGGTCTGCGGGAATTGCCCGTTCACCTGATCCATCTCCAGCAATTGATCGTACGGAACGTTCGCCTCGGCAAGCAGCACGTTCATATGCCCCGGCATGCGCCCGGCAACAGGATGGATCGCGTACTTCACATTGACGCCGCGGTTCTCCAGATCAGTTGCAAGTTCGCGCACCGTATGCTGCGCTTCTGCGACGGCGAGTCCGTAGCCGGGTACGATCACTACACTTCGCGCGTACGCGAGCGCGATTGCAGTGTCCTCTGGTGTCGTCTGGCGAACAGTGTGGCCGACGGCGGACGCCGCGGAAGCAGCGTCGTTGCCCGCGGCGCCAAACGCGCCGAACAAAACGTTCGCGACGGATCGGTTCATCGCGGTGCTCATGAGAAGCGTCAGCAACGTGCCGGATGCACCGACTAGCACTCCCGCCACCACCAGCATCTGGTTGTGCAGCACGAATCCGGTGAGGGCGGCCGCGAGGCCAGTGAGTGAGTTCAAGATGGAGATCACGACCGGCATGTCTCCGCCGCCGATCGGCAGAACGAACATCGCACCGAGCAGAAGCGCGGCGCCGAAGAGAATCCAGAGGGCGCCGGATGCTGTCGCTAACGCCGAGAGTGACGACTGATCCGCAAGAGAGAACGCAAACATACCGTTCGTGCTCGATACAACGATCACGCCGAGCACGATTACCGCCAACAGAATCAATCCGTTGACCAATCGCTGCAACGGGAACTGCAGCGGTTTGCCGGGAAGAATCTCCTGAAGCTTTCCGAACGCGATGATGCTGCCTGTGAACGAGACCGCGCCGATGGCTGTACCGAGAACGATCGACGTCGCTTCTCCGGCGCCGATCGACTCGCCAATTCGCGTGAGACGGAGAAATTCCGCGACGGACACCAGCGCTGCAGTCGCTCCACCCATGCCGTTGAAGAGTGCCACCATCTGCGGCATCGCTGTCATCTGAACGGTTCTGCCGAAGTACACTCCCATCACCGCACCGATCAGAGTTCCGATCGCGATCGTCCAGAACGAAACGATCTGTCGATCCAGAAGCGTTGCGGCGAGGGCGATTGCCATTCCAATCGCGGCCAGTCGATTGCCGGAGCGGGCGGTTGAAGGCGAGCTCAATTGCTTGAGTCCGAAGATGAAGAGGACCGCGGCAACGATGTAGCTCGAGGCTATCACCGATCCGCGGAGATCAAGCATCCTTTTTTTCTCCCTGCGGTATCTCGCGTTTCTTGAACATCTCGAGCATTCGGTCAGTCACCACGAAGCCGCCAAAGACATTCGCCGCTCCAAATACCACGGCGATGAATCCCAGCGTGTGCAGCAGCGGCGTGTCGGCTGATCCCGCTACCAGGAACGCGCCCAGTACTACGATTCCGTGAATTGCGTTGGTACCCGACATGAGCGGAGTGTGCAGCACCGAGGGGACACGGCTGATCACCTCGAAGCCGACGAAGATCGCCATGATGAAGACGTAGATCCCGAGGACCAGTTCCTGACTCACCCGGCGGCCTCCACTGTTTTGAGAGAAGACATCCCAAGCCGTCGGCGCGTCGGCTCGTGCCGCACTTCACCGTTGGCGGTAATGACGACAGCGTCGATGATGTCGTCCTGAAAGCTGAGATAGAGCTCGCCCTTGGGCGCCAACAGCGTCACCAGCGCGGCAACATTTTTCGCGTACATCTGGCTGGCGTGAAAGGCGAGATCGCTGGAGATGTGCAGCGGCGCAATGATCGTGACGTCGTATCTAACGACCGTTTCGCCGGGTACGCTCAGCTCACAGTTGCCGCCCTGCTCGCCGGCGAGGTCGACAATAACCGACCCAGGACGCATCGCTCTGACAGTCTCGGCGCTCACGAGCATCGGCGCGGGCTTCCCCGGCACGAGTGCCGTGGTGATGATGACGTCGGCCTGCAGCGCGCGGTTGTGAATCAGCTCCTTCTCACGGCGGATGTGCCGCTCGCTCAGCTCTTTGGCGTAGCCGCCGGCGTCCTGCGCGTCTTCGAGGTGCACGTCGAGCTCGACGAACGTCGCACCCAAACTCTGCACCTGTTCTTTCACTACCGGCCGCGTGTCAAAGGCCTCCACCACCGCCCCGATGCGTCTTGCCGTGGCAATCGCCTGCAATCCCGCTACCCCAGCTCCAATCACCAGGACGCGCGCCGGCCGTACGGTGCCGGCCGCCGTCATCAGCATGGGAAAAAATTTCTGCAGCGCGTTCGCCGCCAACAGGACTGCCTTGTAACCGGCAACGGTACTCTGCGAGGAAAGCGCGTCCATCATCTGCGCGCGAGTTGTACGCGGCACCAGCTCCATGCTGCAGGCGATGATTTTCCGCTCTGCCAGCTGCTGAAAGAGAGCTGGATCGCCCGAAGGCTGGAGCAAGCCGATGAGAACCGTCCCTTCCCTCAGCATGTCCAACTCGGCCTCGCCGCTTGACTCTTCACGACCGGGACGCTGGACTTTCAGAAGCATCTGCGCGGATGAATAAATGTCATGCGCAGAATCGAAGACGTCGCAACCGGCGGACCGATACGCATCATCGGTGAAACCGGCACGCAATCCGGCGTCGTGTTCTATGACCACGCGGTGACCGGCGCGCGACAACTGCGGGACGACTTCCGGCACCAGCGCGACGCGCCTCTCACCGCTCGCAATCTCTCGCGGGACGCCGATCAGCATTCCGTAGCGTTATTCGCGGGCATGATATGCCGCATAAAATAAGGTTGAACCGGTACTTCTGGCATTAGGCGTCCGAAAGAATGATTGCTGTGTTCGTCCTAAGTCTTCTGTCCGCAGCGTTGTTTCTTATATTCGCTGAATGCCCCAAATGCCCCACCGTCTTCACTGGAGCGAGCTCACCAGAGGTCTGATCGGTGTCGCAGTGATTGTAGCCCTGACACTCATCGTCCTCGTGTTCGCGCGGGTCGGCGCGTTGCACGGCAAAAAGGTGACCCTCTACGTCGTCACCGACGAAGCGGAAGGTGTCCTCTCCGGTACGGAAGTCTGGCTGGCCGGTCACAAGGAAGGACTGGTCAAGGAGGTCTCGTTTCGTTCGGCAGCGACCGACCCCTCTGAACGGCTGTTGATCCGAACTGAATTCCTCAAGGACGCGTTGCCAAACGTGCGCAGGGATTCGTACGCGCAGGTTCGGCCAGGGGGAAGGCTCATTGGAACGGCGGTCGTGTACATATCGTCGGGAACGGCAATGTCACCACCGCTGCGCGACGGCGATACGATCCGCACTCGGCCAACCGCGGCCATTGCAGCTGTCACTGACGAAATCGCTGCAATGGTACCCGAGTTCAACGCCCTTGGCGCCGCCACCAGGGAGTTGGCCGCCAAGGTTCGGCAACCGATCGGCACTCTCGGCAACATCCACTCGGAAGGGATGCCCGATTTTGCCGACATCAGCGCTGGTTTTTCGAGCCTGAATGCAAGAGCACGCGGCAACGGAACGTTTGCGCGCCTGACGCGGGGCAATCTTCGGACACGCGCATCAAACGCGATGGCCGCAGCTGACTCTATCCGGACTCTGTTGTCGTCCAACAAGGGAAACATCGGTCGCTTCAGAAGGGACAAAACACTCGTGACGAAGACCGGTCATGTTCTTGCGGAAATCGATACGCTGCGTGCATTGCTTTCAAATCCAGTCGGGACGATAGCGGCCGTTCACTCCGACAGCCTTCTCAGACGACAACTGGACCGCAGTCACGCTTCACTCGCTTCGCTGATGCGAGACGTCAAAAGACATCCGGTGCGATACATCCGATTCTGACTTGACCTCATTTTTTGTCGCCATTACCTTCGGGTAAAGCACGCGCAGTGACGCGCGCCATTCCCTCCCTTCCCGCTCCCCCTCCCCCTCCCCGTCCCCGCTCCCGTTCTTCCCTTTCTCTCCTCCGCACTAATCCCCCGCACCTTCTGAGCTCTATCGGGCTCGGTACTCAGCACAACCGCCCACTTTTATTTCTCCGCACAACGTGGATATCGCCGAGTTAAAGCGAAAATCCGTGAGCGAGCTGCAGGAGATGGCCGACGGGCTCAAGATTGACGGCTCGTCGGGACTCCGAAAGCAGGATCTCATCTTCCAGATCGAGCAGAATCTTCTCGACACTGACATCATGCTGCACGGTGATGGAGTGCTCGAGATACTGCCCGAGGGTTACGGATTTCTTCGGAGCCAGGACTGGAGCTATCTGCCGGGTCCGGACGACATCTATGTCTCGCCGTCGCAGATAAAGCGGTTCGGACTGAGAACCGGGGATGAGGTACGCGGACAAGTGCGGCCGCCCAAGCCGTGGGAGCGTTACCTCGCATTACTAAAAGTTGAGAGCGTCAACGGCGACGATCCGGAGAAGGCAAAGGATCGCGTTCCGTTCGACAATCTGCGGCCACAGTATCCCGACGAAAGGCTCCGACTCGAAACAAAAGACGGTGATCTCAGCATGCGAGTCGTCGACATCATGGCACCGATCGGCAAGGGTCAGCGCGGCCTGATAGTGTCGCCGCCACGAGCGGGCAAGACGATCCTGATGCATAAGATCGCGAACGCGATAGCGGAGAATCATCCGGAGGTCACGATCATCGTGCTCTTGATCGACGAACGGCCCGAGGAAGTAACCGAGATGATCGCAAGCATGATCCGGGCGGAGGTAATCAGCTCGACCTTTGACGAAGGGGCTGCGCGTCACGTCCAGGTCGCGGACATGGTTCTGGAAAAGGCCAAGCGACTTGTCGAGAGCGGAAAGGACGTCGTGATCCTCCTCGATTCGCTGACGCGATTCGGGCGCGCGCACAACACGGTTGCACCTCAGTCGGGAAAGATTCTCTCCGGCGGAGTCGATGCCAGTGCGCTGCACAAACCGAAACGCTTTTTCGGGTCGGCGCGCAATATTGACGAAGGTGGGTCGCTAACGATTATCGCGACCGCGCTCACCGAGACCGGATCGCGCATGGACGACGTGATCTTCGAGGAATTCAAGGGCACCGGGAACATGGAGCTCGTGCTCGATCGCAAGATCGCGGACCGACGGATCTATCCGGCTATAGATATCTTCAGATCGGGAACGCGAAAGGAGGAGCTGCTGCTGAGCCAGGCGGAGATCAACAGAGTGATCCTGCTCAGACAGTTCCTTGCCGACATGCCCGAGGCAGAAGCGATCGAGTTTCTGTTGCGTCAGATGGCGAAGTCGAAAAACAACAAGGAATTCTTCACGCAGATGGCGCAGGGGTAGCTCCGAGTGAACGCCGCGCTTGCTCGTTTTCTCGCGGTGGACTACGGCCGGAAGCGAATCGGCTTCGCGATCAGCGATCCGCTTGGCATGATTGCGTCTCCCGCTGGCTTCCTCGTCCGGCGAGAGGGTAAAAGACCCCCCATCACAAAAATTATCGCACGCGCAACGGAGCTGGGAGCCTTGGGGTACTTAATAGGGCTTCCGCTGGACGAAGAGGGCAACGAGACGGATTGGACAGCGGAAGTGCGTGCTTTGGGTGCAGAAATCTCGAAACGTACCGGCATGGCTGTTCGTTTTTATGATGAACGGTTTACCACGGCGGCTGCCTTGCGTACAGTCAAAGAACTCGGAGAATCCACCCGCGGCAGGAAGGGCGACGTTGACGCGCTCTCGGCGGCGATTCTGCTTCAGCACGCGCTCAATGTTCGGAACTAAACTGCGCCTCGCGCTTGTCGCGACGTGCGTGTTTTCGGCTGCGTGCGACGGTCAACCTCACGGCGCGCCGACACGCGTAATCGTTCCCCGCGGAGCGAGCTTCGGACAGGCAGCAGACTCACTCGCGCGCACGGGAATCGTCGGCTCGCCGCGGCTGTTCCGGCTATACGGCCGTGTCACCGGCGGCGATCGCAACATCAAACCCGGTACGTATCTGCTCAAGCACGGCACTCCGTGGAAAGACATAGTCAGCGCGCTCAATGGCGGACACGGCCTCGTGAATACGATCACGATCCCGGAGGGCTACACTGTCGCCGAGATCACCCCTCGTCTGGCGCGAACGCTCAGGGTGCCGGCGGAGTCGGTACAAGCCGCCGTTCGTGACACAGCGCTGCTTGCGCGACTCGACGTTCCGAATCAAACATTGGAAGGCTACATGTTTCCCGACACGTACGCGTTCCCGATCGGCACGACCGCACGTCAGGCGGTGCAAGAGATGGTGTACGAATTCGAGCGTCGATGGAAGCCGGAATGGGATTCGAGTCTGGCTGATCTCAAGATCAATCGGAATGACCTCGTGACGATGGCATCAATCGTTGAGAAAGAGGCTCGCGTACCCGAGGAGCGTCCCGTCATAGCGGCGGTGTATTACAATCGGCTGCGCAGGGGCATGCTGCTACAGGCGGATCCAACAATCCAATACGCGCTTGGACATCACGTCGGACGAGTGCTGTACAAGGATCTCGCCGTCGAGTCACCGTACAACACCTACACGCACAAAGGCCTGCCACCCGGGCCGGTCGCTTCTCCGGGCGCAGCTAGTCTCGCGGCTGCCGCCAATCCCGCCAACGTTCCATACCTGTACTTCGTCGCGACTTCGGACGGCCACCACGAATTCCGGATGACGCTCGAGGAGCACACGAACGCGGTGAGACAGATACGCGCCACAATGCCGGCGAAGAAGCCAGCGCCACGCATGCTCGCAATGGCATCACCCGGAACAGCTACGCGAAGCTCGCCTGTCTCATCAGCCAGGGCATCCGCGCGCGCCGCCAGCAAGACTCCCGCGAAAACGGCGAGCCGATCGACATCGACCCCGACCAAGTCTGCCAAAGCGCGTAGCAAGGCCGCAGCGAAATCAACGAAATCGACGGCGAAGAAATCCAGCGGTCACGCAACGACAACCAAGAAGCTTCGCCGCACCTCAGAAACGACGAGTACGAGCCGATAGGACAAATGCTCGATCCAAGGATCCTGCGTCTGGTCGCGATTACGGACGACACCGAGGATCGGCGGGCTACACTGGTGGACCGCGTGGCAGCAGCAGTTCGCGGGGGCGCCACCAGCGTTCAGGTGAGGCTCAAGACGGCGACGCCCCGCGAAGTGGTCGAGATCACACGATCGATCATGAGCAGAGTCCCAGTGCCGGTCATCGTAAACGACCGCGCTGACATCGCGCTCGCGGCTGGCGCGGCGGGTGTGCACGTCGGTGAAGCCGATCTGCCGGTCATGGCAATCAGGAGATTCGCGCCGGCTAGCTTCATTATCGGTGCATCGCTCGGCAGCGATGCTGAGCTACCGAACGCGAAAGACGCGGATTACGTCGGTGTCGGCCCTGTATACGGCTCTGAATCGAAGAACGACGCCGGCACAGCGATCGGTGTGGAGGGATTCAAGCGACTCGCCGCTCTCGTGAATCATCCCGCCATTGCGGTGGGGGGAATCACCGCCGACCGCGCCTTGCAGATCACGGTTAACGGCGCGGCGGGTGTCGCGGTCATCAACGCAATCTTCAAGGCTGATGATCCCGAGAGCGCGACGAGAGCGATCGCCGCCGCCATCGGAAAGTGATATCCGGCACGCGCTGAGTCCGTCCTCGCCGGCGGTTGTCCCGCTTCGTACCCGGCGTGTGCGCCTGACGCATCGCCTGCTCGATTTTTGCGAGCACGGGTGGACTCAGAAACAGATCGACTAAGTCCGGATCGAACTGAGTGCCCTTTCCTGCAGCGATCGCGCGCGTGGCTTCGGCGAAGCTGCGCTCATGACTATAGCGGCGACGGTGCGTGATCGCGTCGAAACTGTCGGTAATCGCAACCACGCGGGCCTGTAGAGGAATTCGCGGGCCCTTCAGGCTGCGCGGATATCCGCTTCCATCCCAGCGCTCGTGGTGGGCCGCGACGCCCTTTCCAAGGTCCGGATAGAACACGCTGAGTGGCTCGAGCACCTCCGCTCCCCGCAGCGGATGCGTCGTTACTGCGCGCCGCTCCTCGGGAGTGAGTTTTTGGGGGTCGTGGAAGATATCCGTCAGTGCCTCGTGCAGCTTACCGACGTCATGAAAAAGCGCGACTCTTTCGATGCTGTGGAGCGTGCGCTTGTCCAGCCTCGCGGCTTCGCCGAGGATGAGCGCGTAGGTTGCGACGCGGCGGACGTGAGCGCCAGTGTCAGCGTCATTCGCATCGATCGCATTCAGTAGCGTCTCCAGTGTGGCCGCGCTCAGACGCTCGGCTTTGGTACGCATCGCGTGCTCGCGCACGAAGAGCCCAGTTGCTGCGGCGCCAACAGAAAGCGGGACGATCTCTCGCATGGCGGTGAGGTTCGCAAGAAGCGTACATCCCTACTCTCTCGGCGTATGGATCAAGGCTCTTCGATCGATATCCACAGAACCAAAGCGGGGAGCGGCGAGCGTGGCAGCTGCTTGGCGGAGAGCTTTTCAGGCGGTTGGGAGGCTCCAAGCTTACGCGCTGTAACGCTGCCCGCTCCCCGCTTCTGTTTTGTGATGGCCGTTGATCCTCCGCGATCAAAGGCCCGATAGCTTTCACGAATGACCGTAGCCCGAGTCAATGTTAAAGGCGCCCGGCGCTGGCTGAACGGACATCCGTGGATTTACCGCACGGACGTCGCCGAACGGCCGTTGATGGATGCCGGCGCAGTCCTCGTTCACGACAATCGCGGCAAAGCCCTCGGCTGGGCGCTTTGGAGTCCGCTATCCGAGATCTCGCTGCGTCTGCTCGATCGCGATCCCGAAGCGGTCATTGATCAGGCGTGGTGGGACGAGCGAATTGCGTCCGCGATCGCGAGGCGGGTTCCGCTCGAGGATCATACCAACGCACTACGTCTCTTGCATGGCGAGGCTGATGGCTGTCCTTCGCTCGTGTGCGATCGTTATGACGAGTGGCTGGTGGTGCAGTTCATGAGCGCGGGACTCGAGCGCTTTAGAGAGGAGATACTCGCCTCGCTGCGCTCGCTGGTCGAGCCTTCGGGAATTCTGGCGCGGAACGACGTGCAACTGCGCGCGAAGGAAGGATTGCCGCGGGAGACAGTCGTGTTGCACGGTGATGTTCCTCCCGAGATCGAGGTCCACGAGTACGGAATCAAGTTTCTGGCGGCGCCGTGGACCGGACAAAAAACCGGTGCTTTCCTGGACCAGCGGGAGAATCGCCATTTCGTCGGAAGCGTGGCGCGCGGCAGGGCCCTCGACTGTTTCAGCTACCACGGCTCATTTGCGCTTCATCTGGCAAAAAAAGCAACGCACGTCACCGCGCTCGATGCATCGGGACCGGCGCTCATGAGAGCCGCCGACAACGCAGCGCGAAACTCGCTCGACAACATCTCTTTCGTCGAAGCGAACGCGTTCGATTATCTCCGTGAGAAGGAGCGCGAAGGAACCACTTTCGACACCATCGTGCTCGATCCTCCAGCCTTCGCGAAAACACGCGCTGCGTTACCCGGGGCGATGCGCGGATACAAGGACATCAATCTCCGCGCGATTCGGCTTCTGGCTCCCGGAGGGTTGCTGTACACCGCCAGTTGCAGCTTTCACCTGACCAAGCCGCTGTTTCTGGAGATGCTGCAGGACGCAGCCGCGGACAGCGGACGCCGCGTCGCGCTGCGCGCAATCACGGGCCAACCGCTGGACCATCCAGAGGTCCTGTCGATTCCGGAAACGGGCTACATCAAGGGCGCTCTACTCGAGGTGATGGACTAGAAGACAATCTTGCGCAGTCATCACAACTGGCATGACGAGCAGAAATACGTCGACCGGCCGGCCTGAACGATTCGCTCGATCGTGCCGCCGCAGCGGCGACAAATCATTCCCTCGCGATCGTAAACAGCAAATCGTTCGACACCGCGCGTGTCAGTGTACCGCCCGGGACGCCGCCGCTTCGGACTAAGTACCAGCCTGATGGCGGTTACGAGCTTTTCGAGCTTTGCGCGGTCCACCCGAGCCGCCGATGTGCGGGGATCCATCTCCGCCTCCCACAACGCCTCGGCAGCGTAGATGTTGCCGAGTCCGGCGACGACGGACTGATCCATGAGCGCGGGCTTGATCGCGATTTTCTTGCGCTTCAGGACATCGCTGAGATAATCCGCATCGAGTGAAGGATCGCTCGCTTCAAGTCCGAGTCGTGGAAGCGAAGACGAGCCTTTCTTGTCGAGAGTGATGGCAGATAGTGCCCGTCGATCTACCAGTGAGACCCGCGTTCCGTCGGTCAGCTCGATCACAGCTCGCGCAAATTTGTCCACGGGGTCACTCTTATTTCCGAATTCCCAATCGCCGTTCATTCGGAAGTGCACGACGAGCGTGTCGCCGCTGTCGAGGCGTAGCAGCTGATGCTTGCCGCGGCGCTCGATCGATTCGATTCTTTTCCCCTTGACCGCGCGTGATTGGGATGGTGAGAACTTGCGCTTGAGCGAGGGATGAATTGCTCTCACAGCAGCGATTTTTTTCCCAAGCGCCGCGCGAGTCAACGCCCGCGCCGCGCGCTCTACCTCTGGTAGTTCTGGCA
>DASWCI010000268.1:0-4238 GCA_036390195.1 Gemmatimonadaceae bacterium | reverse complement strand
TACCGGATAGTCCGCCGGTCAGGTTTAGTCCCAATGCCTGCGCGGTCCTGCCGTCGAGATTCCCAGTTCCGGGGAAACCACGATCAACCTGGAACTGAAAGAGCGCCTGGCGTGTGGCATCGTCGAGCTGGCCACTGACCGGTCCACGATAGTAATTCATCCGCGTCAACGCATCCTGCGCCGCGCGCACCCGCTCGGTCGCGGTGTAGATCGTCGATCCTTCAATGCCGCGAAGCCTGGCACCAGTTCGCAAAGTCACCGCGTTCTGGAGCTCGACTGCGAGTGGAGTCCCCGCCGGCACGCTCACGTCGCGTCCCTCGGAGAGCAGGTTCCCCAACACCGCCAGGATGTTCGAGCTTTTTGTCGTATGGGCACCGGCGATTGCCGCACCGATCCCACCGCGTTCACCCACGAGCACGACGTGCGCGTTCGCATCGCTCGCGATCTGGCGTCGCTCCGCTGAGTCGGTGCTGGTCAGTTTGCCATTAATCGGAAACGCCGAGCCGTTGGGAAGTGTGAGGCGATCAAACACGACCTCGATCACACCTGACTGCTGTCGGGTCGCGGGCGTCGCCAGCGTGACGGTACCGCGGATCTTGCTGCCGGAAGGGATGACAGCGTACTCGTTGACGCCGACGCTCTCGTCGACATTCGTCTCGAACGTGTCGCCGGTCTTGGCAGTTGCAGACTGCAGCGGACTAGTAGTTCGAACGATGATGACAGTTCCGGCTGGGACCACAATGCGCGTCTGCGCCGCAGCCGTCGATGCCGCGAGTAACGCGAGCGCAATGCTCGATAGCGTTCTCCGGCTTTTTTCGAGTGGTATTGAATGCATCTCAACCTCCTGATGAGCTTCTTGGGGCGCTCCAAGGGATTTAGTAGTTCAAGAGGTGTTCCCGACGGAGGGCGTTTCGCGCCCTAGATGGTTTACGCGTCAACGAGTTCTACGACTGTTCCCAAGCCTTCGCTCGGCTCAGCGCCCGCTCCCATCCTTTCGCAATTCGGGCACGTGCCGCTGGCTTCATGGCGGGCGTGAAGCGCTTGTCGACCTGCCACTGCCGAGCGATGTCTGCCTGATTTTTCCAAAATCCGACTGCTAATCCAGCGAGATACGCGGCGCCAAGCGCAGTCGTCTCAGCGACCTTCGGTCGGACGACGGGCACATTCAGCATGTCTGCCTGCAATTGCATGAGCAGATCATTCGCGCTCGCTCCGCCATCGACCCGAAGCTCTTTTAGTTTGATGCCGGCGTCGGCTTCCATAGCTTTCAAAACGTCCATCACCTGGAGCACGATTCCCTCTAGTGCGGCTCTAGCGATGTGTGCTTTGGTCGAGCCGCGGGTCAATCCGACGATCGTACCCCGCGCGTACTGATCCCAGTGCGGCGCGCCGAGTCCGGCGAACGCCGGGACGAGATAGACGCCGCCGGTATCGGCCACGCCGGCGGCAAGTGCCTCGACCTCCGCCGCCGAACGAAAGAATTCGAGACTGTCCCGGAGCCACTGCACCACCGCGCCGGCGATGAAGATGCTTCCCTCGAGCGCGTACTCAGTGCGATCACCGATCCGCCACGCGACGGTGGTGAGCAAGTTCTTCTTCGATGCGATCCGCTTCGTGCCGGTGTTCATCAGCATGAAGCAGCCGGTCCCGTAGGTGTTCTTCGCCATGCCGGGCTTCGTGCACGCCTGGCCGAACAGCGCAGCCTGCTGATCACCCGCGATGCCGGCGATGGGGATCGGAGCGCCGAGCAACTTCGTGTGACCATAGACTTCGCTGGACGACCGAACATCGGGCAGCATCGATCGCGGGACCCCGAAGAGATCCAGCAGCTCGTCGTCCCACTCGCACTTCGCGATGTCGAGCAACATCGTGCGTGAGGCGTTGCTCACGTCAGTGACGTGCACCTTTCCGCCGCTGAGATTCCAAATGAGCCACGAGTCAACGGTGCCGAATGCGAGCTCGCCCGCCTTGGCTCTGGCGCGCGCTCCTTTCACGTTTTGCAGGATCCACTGGACTTTCGTCGCAGAGAAATACGCGTCGAGCACGAGGCCCGTCTTGCGTCGGATCACGCGATCCAGCTTCCGCGCCTTGAGGCGATCGCAAATGCTCGCGGTGCGGCGATCCTGCCAGACGATGGCGTTGTAGATCGGTTCTCCCGTGACGCGATCCCAGACGACAGTGGTCTCGCGCTGGTTCGTGATGCCTATTGCGGCGACGTCGGCAGCGCTGATATGTGCCGTCGTGAGCACTTCCGCTGCCACACCCACTTGGGTGGACCAGATGTCGCGCGGGTTGTGCTCCACCCAGCCTGGCTTGGGGAAGATCTGTGGGAATTCCTTCTGTGCAACTGCGACTATTGAACCCGCGTGGTCAAACAGAATCGCACGGGAGCTCGTGGTGCCCTGATCGAGCGCGAGGATGTGCTTCATTACTTCCACACCAGTTGATAGAGCAGCGCGCCGAGCACGCCACCGAGAGTGGGACCGACGATCGGAATCCACGAGTAGCCCCAATCGGAGCTTCCCTTGCCATCGATGGGGAGCACTGCGTGCGCGATTCGTGGCCCAAGATCGCGCGCAGGATTGATTGCATAGCCCGTAGGACCACCGAGTGAGAGACCGATGGCCATTACAATCACGCCGACTAGCACCGGTCCAAAACCTTTCGCGAGATCAGAGCCCGGTACGAAGTTCCCAGGCGAGAGCACTGCAAGGAGCGAGAGCACGAGCGCGAATCCGCCGATGATCTCTGATAAGAGATTGGCGAGAGGCTGACGGATCGCTGGCGTAGTCGAGAATACTGCGAGCTTGCTTACTGGATCCGGTGTCGCCTTCCAATGCGGCAGATATGCGAGCCACACAATGACGCCGCCGAGGAATCCACCGGCGATCTGCGCAACGATGTACATGGGAACTTTGGCCCAATCGAAAGCGCCGATCGACGCGAGCGCGATCGTGACGGCGGGATTCAAATGCGCACCGCTGATGCTGTTCACACAGTACACGGCGATCGTGACGCCGAACGCCCACCCCGCGGTGATGACAATCCATCCGGAGTTGTGTCCCTTCGTGCGTTGAAGAACGACGTTGGCGACGACGCCATCGCCGAGGACGATGAGGATCGCGGTGCCAAAGACCTCGGCCAGGATAGGGGACATGATGATTGGGTGAAAGGGTACGGGATTAACTCTTCGAGTGGGGTGGCAGTTCGACAAAACCGGGCGCGCGCGGAACCTTTGTGAACACCGCAAGGAGGGCAGGCGGCGGTGCTACCAGCTTCCGCGCCCGGAGATCAAGCCATCCACCGGTCGAGCGCACCGTCGCAGCCCGCTCTCCACCCTTGGACCAGATCTCGTTCTCAATCACGAATCGTGCGCCGTCTGCGCTCATGGCCAGGACCGCGTAGGTAACCGTCACGGTGTCATGAAGCCCGACCTCGCGGAAGTACTCGAGTTCTTCCTTCCGCACCACCGGGCCGAGTGCCAGCTTGCGGAATTCACTCGGTGGAAACCCGTGCTCGGCGAAAAACGCCATCCGGACGTCGGCCGCCAGGTTCAGGTAGGCCGTATTCGCCATGTGACCGTTGAGGTCCATGGTGCCCCAGCCAGCGATGAACTCCTTAGCGTAACGACCATCGAAATTTTTCACATGCAACGACTAACCGGCGCTGTCCATGAACGCAAGCCGCGTTCGATCCGACAGGGCCGTCACAACGATATCAATAACGGACGCAACCTAGCGAATCGGCACGGGCACGCTGCGGGTCGAGACGCCGTTCTCGTCGAAGCTCTCGATCGCCACCCAGTACGCCTGTCCGACTGTGAGCGCGCGCAGCTCAAGGATCGTGCCTTGGTCGGCGAAGCGCTGGTAGGTCTGGTACAACTTCGAGGGCGAGATGCCCCAGCGCACATTGTAGCCTACGATTCCGGACACGGGCTGCCAGGTGATAGTAGCATTGCGCTCGTCGCTAGCGCGCCGCGCCGTCAGGCGCGCCGGTGTCGCGGGGCGAGATCCCGCGCCGTTACCAAAGACGCGGATATCGCTGATGGCAAGGTTCGCCGCGCCGACATGAAGGTGCTCGTACCGTATGAAGCGTGCGCGCTGTCGCTTGGAAAGCTCGACGTACGCGTTGGGACGATCGCGTTGTTCGTGCGAAAGATTAGCGACCGTAGTCCACTGCTTTCCGTTGGCGGAGGCGTGTAGGCGAAACTGCGTGACTACGTTGGAGTCCGTCGCGTA
>DASWCI010000267.1:0-7339 GCA_036390195.1 Gemmatimonadaceae bacterium | reverse complement strand
TCGGACTCGTTTTCGCCGCGATGACACTCGGCTTCGTCCACAAGAGGGAAGATCTGACGGACAGGCAGGGCGAGCATCCGTCGATCAAGCCGTTGAGAAAGAGGCTACAGGCTCTCGAGCGCGAAGCGCTCGGTCATGCACACTCGGCGAGAATTGCGATGAGTAGTGCGGCGACCGAAGCTGGCAGAATCAATTACTTGCTGGAGTCGCACCCGCTGCGCGACTGGCAGGCAAAGCAGGATCGCCTACAAAGCGTGATCGTGCTTTTCCGCGGCGAGAATGCGCGCGTGCGCGGTTTAGACACACCGAATATCGTCGCGTTCGCGCAACCCAGCAGAATCGTATTTCCCGAGGTCGATGAGAACGAGGATCTGCGCCGGCCGACCGAGCTCGATCGACTGCTTCAGGATCTGAGTCAGGTTGAAGCCGAGTTCTCCCGCGTTGCCGCCTACGCGATTCCGACTGGAGCGCCGTCGACAACATGACGCGATTCGTGAAAGGTCTCGCACCTCTTCTCGGCGCACTCCTCGTCGCTGGTTGCGAACATGCCGTGGGAGGCGAGTCTCCGTACCAGGGACATTCCTACATCGTGGGAATCGACATCTCCGGCAGCAGGACGAAAACCGACCTCGATGAATCGAGGAAGCTTCTCGACGATCTGATAGATCGCCTGCAGGCGGGCGATCGCCTGACGCTGATCGAGGTCTATCAGGGCGGGCGAGAGCCGGCGAGACAATGGTCAGACAGCGTTCGTACACCGCGGAACGGAGAGGTGACCGGCTCTGACCGCCGGCGTCTCGACGATTTCAAGGCAATCGCGCGCATTCAAACGTCGATTCTGTTCGACTCGGTGCGCGCGAAGGAGATTCAGTCGACCGACATTTTCGGCACGCTCGCCCGTGCCGCGGATTACGCCAAAGCCTCGCGACATCGGCCGACGACGTTGCTCCTACTCTCGGACATGATCAACGAGACTCCCGCCGTGCGGATGACCAGCGTGCAGGACATTCCGGGCGATAGTTGGATCCGGCACCTCGCCTCCGCGAAGCGGATTCCTCAGCTCGGCGGAGTTTGCGTGGTGGTGGCTGGCGCGGATGTGAGCAGCGCGCGTGGCGCGGCGATTCGGGAATTCTGGAATAAGTATTTTGAGGCCGCGGGCACGCATGTCTCGCCGGATAACTACCGGAACATGATCTCGGATCCGTCCGAGATCGCGTGCCCTTCGCTCGGGCCGACCTAGCTAACCCGCCGCTGCCCTCGCCAGGGTTTCCTCAGCCCATTTGTTGATGCTCTTGGCACGCTCGACGGAGCCGCGATCTTAGCAGCATATTTGCGATTCGTGCCCTGGTCCAAAGTCCTGTCTATTCCAAATCCCAGAACGAAATGATCGAAGAAAACCTCGAGATCCCCGCCGCTGACGGAATCACCGAAGCCCTGCTTGTGCGCCCGGACTCCAGCGACCCACTCCCCGCCGTCATCAACCTCACCGACGGACTCGGGTTCCGCCCTGCGTTCGCCGAGCAGTCGAAGCGCATCGCCGAGCGCGGCTACGTCGTGCTCACGCCGAATATTTTTTACCGGATTTCAAAATCGCCGGTCTTTTCGTTCGAGCCCGATCTCGCCAACGAGCGCACCAGGGAACGCATGGCCGAGCTGAGGGGTCCGCTCACACTTGCGCCCATGGAGCGCGACGGCTCGGCCTACGTCGACTTCCTGGCGTCACAGCCGTTTGTCGGCGGCGGACCGATGGGCGTCATCGGCTTTTGCTTCGCCGGCAAGTTCGCGCTGCTCGTCGCAGCCGCGCGTCCGGATCGGATCGCCGCCGCCGCTTCGTTCCACGGCGGCGGTTTGTTCACCGACACCGTCGATAGCCCGCACATCGTGCTGCCGCGAGTGAAGGCGCGCCTCTACTTTGGCCACGCGTCCAACGACGCGGGCATGAACGCCGAGGCAATCGAGAAATTCGAGTGGGCGCTCAGGTCGTGGAACGGCAGCTACGAGAGTGAGGTGTATGACGCCAAACACGGCTGGATGATTCCCGGCGCCCGGGTCTACGATCCGGGAAACGCGGAGCGCGGATTCGAGAAACTGATGGGACTCCTGGACGAGACGCTGCAATCAGCGGAGGTACGTCCATAAGTCGGCACCCTCAGATTGCGCGGGCTTGAACCGACGTGTGTCATTTGCCGAGTATGGGTGCATCGTGCGTTCAGAGCTTTAGCAACTCGCGCCCGCCAGAAACCAGCACTGCGTGACCGGAGATGTCTTGAAGAAATCGAGCAGCAGACGACCTACTTTCTGCTCGCCGGACTGCGACGGATGGGTGCCATCGCTTTCGACGTCGGCGGTCGTCCACACCAATCCGTCCGAGCGACCAGCGGTACCACGCGTCCACAAGTAAGGTCCCCAGCCGATCCACGGTGCGACGGTTTGATAATTCAGATCGCCCGCACGCGAATTCTGCACGCTTCCTTGCGCCATCTGGTCTATCTGCGCTTGCACCACCCACTTGACCGCGAATCCTGATTCGTAGGCGTAGGGCTCGGGGTTGAGTGTCGTCGTCGCGTATCCGGCGTAGGTGCGGTTCGAGAAAAAGATCTGTTGAAGGTTTGGGTACCGCTGCTTGAGCGTGCGCGCAATCGTCCCCATTTCGGAGACCAGCGTGTAAGCGTCCGACGACGCCGAAGGCAGCGACACCGTTGGTTGGGCGTCAGCTACTTTGACCCACGCGATCTGCACCTGCAGCTCCGACAGCGCCGATGGCGTGAGCCAGGTGTCGCGGATGCGATCGTATTCGGGACTGGTGGGCGAGGTCCAGGACGAAGCAGCCTGCCCGCCGCGCGCGCCGTTCACCATAACAAGCGTAGTGCGATTGACCGCCGGATCCGCGGCGGCCTGTCCCATGAACGACCACGAGGCGCAAGGCGCCGCGGAATTGGTCGAGCAGAATTCCTGCGTGGTGTTGGACATACCGATCGAGAGCAGAACGTAGTGGCCCGACGCACTCGGGTTGCCGTTCACATCAACCGGTGCGATCAATTTGGCCCGCGCAGTTCCCGCCGCGAGATGCGCCGCGGGCACGGTGTTGCCGCCCGGATAGAGACTGCCCACGAAACCGAGGTACCGCGCGTCCGCTGTCATGTCAGTCAGCGGAATCTTTGTCGTATCCGTGGCGACACCCGGCGGTCCGGACGCAGTGCTGCCCCCGCAGGCGCTTAACGCCGCGGCTGTCAAAATCGCAGCAACTGTCGGAAATCCTTTCACCATACGCTCGCTGTGTCCATCCACGAATGATCGGCGTGCTCAGAGTGAGACGAGCAAGTTACGGCCGGGTTAACACGCATTTTGGAGCGCGACTGTACTTTTCGCTGGTCTGCGGGTTATCTCACCCCTACCTTTGTCTGCCTGCAAATCCGCCAAATCCAAAGCCTCCAGAGGTCATAGCATGAAATACGTTTCTCGTCGTTGGGCGCTCGCGCTCACCATCGCGATCAGCGCCCCGGCTGGTGTCACTGCCCAGGCCGGCAAACTCCCACCCCTCATCGACCGCGAGCTCTTCTTCGGCAACCCCGAAATCTCCGGCGCACAGATCTCGCCCGACGGCCGCTACGTCTCCTTCCTCAAACCCTACAAGGACACGCGCAATATCTGGGTGAAGGGCGTCAACGACTCGTACGCGAATGCGAAGCTCATCACCAACGACACCAAACGGCCCGTCACCGGTTACTTCTGGAGCCGGGACGCGAAGTACATCCTCTACGTGCAGGATTCGCTCGGCAACGAGAACTTCAACGTCTACGCCGTCGATCCGGCTTCTTCGCCCGCCGCGGGACAGGAGATTCCGACCGCGCGCAATCTCACCGCCGCCAAGGGCGTGCGGGCGGTCATCTACGATGTGCCGAGGAATAATCCCGACATCATGTACGTCGGGCTCAACGATCGCGACAAAGCGTGGCATGATCTCTATCGCGTTCACATCTCGACTGGCCAGCGCGAGCTCATTCGCCAGAATACTGAGCGCATTGCCGGATGGGAGTTCGACAACACCGGAACGCTTCGACTCGCCGTTCGCACCACCGACAAGGGCGACACCGAGATCCTGCGCGTCGATCCGACCGGCTTCACCCAGATCTATTCATGCACCGTCTTCGAGAGCTGCAATCCGGTTCGCTTCGACAAGACGAACACCAAGGTCTACCTGGAGACGAACAAGGGGGCGCCTGACCTCACGCGTCTCGTGCTCTTCGATCCAGTCACGAAAAGCGAACAGCTCGTCGAATCCGATCCGCTCAATCGCGTCGATTTCGGCAATGCCATCTTCTCCGACGTCAGCAACAATCTCGTCGCGACTGCGTACGTCGACGATCGCACCCGCATCTACTGGAAGGATCCGGACTGGGAGAAGGATTACAAGTTTCTCCAGAGCAAGCTGCCCGGCAAAGAAATCCAGCCGACTTCGTCCACCAGCGACGAGCGACTGTGGATGATAGTCGCGAACAGCGACCGGGAGCCCGGCGAGCGCTACCTGTTCGATCGCAACACGAAAAAGCTCACGTTCCAGTACCGAGTGTTCGACAAGCTGCCGCGCGAAGCTCTCGCGCCGGTAAAACCGATCAGCTACCCATCGACCGACGGTCTCATCGTACCGGCGTATCTCACTCTTCCAGTGGGTGTCGCGGCAAAGAATCTTCCGCTCGTCGCCTTCCCGCACGGCGGACCGTGGGGCCGAGATACGTGGGGGTACAACTCGATCGCGCAGTTCCTCGCCAATCGCGGCTACGCCGTGCTGCAGCCGAACTTCAGAGCGTCCACCGGTTACGGTAAGAAATTCCTCAACGCCGGCAACAACGAGTGGGGACAGAAGATGCAGGACGACATCACCAACGGCGTCCGGTATCTGGTCTCGCAGGGAATCGTCGATCCGAAGCGAGTTGGAATCATGGGCGGATCGTACGGCGGCTACGCGACGCTAGCCGGTCTGGCTTTCACCCCCGACGTCTATGCAGCAGGCGTATCTATAGTAGGGCCGTCCAATCTCATCACGCTGCTCAATTCGATTCCCCCGTACTGGGAATCGATCAGGACGATCTTCCACGAGCGGATGGGAAATCCGAATACTCCGGCAGGCAAAGCGCAGCTCGAGAGACAATCGCCGCTCAATTCCGCCGCGAAAATCAAAGCCCCGCTACTCGTCGTACAAGGCGCCAACGATCCGCGCGTGAACAAGGCCGAGAGCGAGCAGATCGTCATCGCGCTGCGCGATCGCGGGTTCCCGGTCGAGTACATCCTCGCGCCCGACGAGGGACACGGCTTCGCTCGGCCCATCAACAATCTTGTGCTCTATACATCTGCCGAGAAATTCCTGGCGAAGCATCTGGGCGGGCGATATCAGGAGAGCATGACGCCGGCGATCACCGAGCGGATGGCGGTGCTGACTGTCGATCCAAAGACGGTCGTGCTCGCAAAGAAAGTTGAGGTTTCGACTGGAGCGCCGAAGCCCGTGGCGGAGCTTAAGCCCGGCACCGTCACGTGGAAGGCGCGACTCGAGGCCAGCGGTCAGACGATGCCAATGGATATTACTCGCACGGTGAAAGATTCGAGCGGAGTGTGGGTCGTGAGCGAGACGGCCGCCATGCCGATGGGTGTGATGAGCGATGAAGCGGTAATCGATAAGGGGAGTTTGTTGTTACGCAAGCGCGTGATTCACCAGGGGCCGGCCGTCATCGAAGTCTCGTTCGCCGACAACAAGGCAACGGGCACGATGTCGATGAACGGGCAGAATCGTCCCATCACCGCAGATCTCGGCGGTGCGCTATTCGCCGATGGACCGGGCGCAAGCGATGTCATCGCGGCGCTGCCGTTGGCCGAGGGATACACGACGACGTTCCGAAACTTCGACATCATGGGGCAGAAGGTTCAGGCGCGTCAGCTCAAGGTCGTCGGGTCAGAGAAAGTTACAGTTCCCGCTGGAACTTTCGATGCGTGGAAAGTCGAGATCACGCCGGCGGACGGTGGCACTGGCGAAACGACGACGTTGTGGGTCGACAAGGCTACGCGTCGGCCGGTGAAGTCAGTGACGGTGCTGCCGCAGATGAACGGGGCCGTTGCGACTGCAGAATTGGTGAAGTAACAACAACTACGCTGCCGCCTGCTGCCCGCTTTTCGCTTAGCGCTGTTCGCTCAAGCCGATAGACAGACTGTCTCTCGGCCTTTAGCGAAAAGCGAACAGCGTCAAGCGGGATAGGCTTGCCCCCAGCCAAGCCTTCTCGCACAGCGAGTAACGATCTACTCGCTGTGCGAGATCTCGAAGCGGACGGTTAACAGGCTGAGACGGCCACTGCGTGGAACATACCTGCGATTCCCTGATCCGCGGCGCGGGCCCCCGGGACGGTGAACATGGTTGGGTCCTGCAACATGTTGAGAGCTCCCGCCGACCCCGTGCCCGGGGCTGGGCACGATCTCGAAGCCTCCGCGCGAGCTACTGTGGTCGGCGCGAGTATGGTCGCTCGTGGCAAGCTCGCCGAGACAAGGTTCTTCGGGGCTGTCATGTCCGAGCAGGCGGTGATGAGGGCAGTCGCAATGATCGCGCTGAGGATGAGAGGTCTACGGGGAATCATTGAAGCTCCTGAGTTGAGGGAAGCGGTGCTGACCCGAGACGCATTGGCGCTTGACCCGGCCGACACCGCTGCCCATGATAGGCTGACCCCCTCAACCGAACCTCACACAAAACTCACAAACCTCGCTCAGAGGCAAAATGTTGGTCCTCGAGCTTCTGGGAACGCTTTCTCTGCGGAACGAGACTCCTCCCGTCCCGGTGTCCGCGCAACAAAAAAGGTCGTTGGGCCTGCTCGCAATTCTCGCCCTGGCTGGCAGGCAGGGATTTCCGCGGGACCGCATCGAGGCCTATCTCTGGCCCGAAAGCTCGGCTCCGCTTGCTCGGCATTCCCTCGACCAGACGGTGTACGCGATCCGACACGCTCTCGGCAGCGATTTCATTCTCTCGACGGGACGAGAGCTCCGGCTCAACCCTGACTTAGTCCAGGTCGATGCCTGGGAATTCGAGGAAGCGATTCGCGCGCGTCAGTGGGCAGCGGCGGTGGACCGCTACAAAGGGACCCTGCTCGACGGATTTCATTTCACGGACAGTCGCGAGTTCGAATCGTGGATAGAGAGCGAGCGAGCTCGACTTCGACGCGACTATCAAACTGCAGTCGAATTCCTTGCCAACGCCGCGGCCGAAGCAGGCGACCATTCGCGAAGCGTGACCTGGTGGCGCAGGCTGGCCAATTCCGATCCACTTTCAGCTGGCGCGACGAAAAAACTGATGCTGGCGCTCTCC
>DASWCI010000266.1:0-3121 GCA_036390195.1 Gemmatimonadaceae bacterium | reverse complement strand
GTAAAGGTCATTGGGCCATTTCAACCGGATAGGCTCCGACGCAAACCGATCGAGCGCCTCGGCAGCCGCGAGCCCGACCCGCAAGGACAGGACTCCGAGACCGGAGCTTCCAGTTGGACGCTCTATCAGTGTCAGCCAGATTCCCGCGCCTGGAGACGACTGCCATGTCTTACCGCCGCGTCCACGACCAGCGGTTTGCTCGTTCGCGAGCACGAGTGTTCCCGCCGGCGCGCCTCGAGCCGCGAGGCGATGCGCGACATCGAGCGTGGAAGTAGTCGATTCGAGCAGCTCGACTCGCGCTAGCCCAAGCAACTTCTGAATGACTTCCTGCGTGGCGCCATCGAAGCGCACCGCACTATCCACGTGCGTAAATCACCGCCAGCACTGTAATACCGAGCGCGACACGGTAAAAAGCAAAAATGCCGTAGCTGTGCCGGGTCACGTACCGCATGAGTATCGAAATGGCCAGCCATCCACTGATAGCCGACGCGACGACACCCGACATCAGCTCGTTGGTAAGTCCACCAGCGTGCAACGCCTTCGGACCTTCGAGGACGACTGCCGCAGCGATGATGGGCATGCTCATCAAAAAGCTGAATTCCGCCGCGCTTTCGCGATCGAAGCGAAGCCCCCGCGCCGTTGTAATCGTGGAACCGGAGCGCGAAACACCCGGGATCAGCGCAATGACCTGTGACAGCCCGATCATCAGCGCATCAATCCACCGCATCTCGCCGAGTATTCGACGCTGGTCGACGGCTTTATCGACGGCCCAGAGGACAATGCCTATCGAGATCAGCGCGATCGCAATTAGCTCCGGGCTGCGGAACGCGGCCTCCGCTCTTGACTGGAGAAGAAATCCACCGATCGCTCCCGGGATGGTGGCGACGATGAGATAAATCACTCTCCGCTTTTCCGGAGTCTCGATCCGTCCGCTGGTGAGGATGCCGAAGGCGGCTTTGATCAGCTGCAGCCACTCCATGCGGAAATACCACAATACCGCGAGAAGCGTCCCGAAATGCAGCGCGACATCGAACGCCAATCCCGGATCCTCCCAGCCGAACAACCATGGAGCCAACGTGAGATGAGCCGAGCTGCTGATGGGCAGAAACTCGGATAAGCCCTGAATGATTCCGAGGGCAATCGCCTGAAGTGGTGTCATGTTATTTGGGCGGGCAGTGATTGGCGGTAAAGCGATTCGTACTGGCTGACGATGTCCTCTCGAGCGAAGCGCTCGCGCGCGTCGACTGTCGCCAGCCTGCTCATCTCGGACCAGCGCTTCCGATCACCGAGTATGTCGAGCGATGCTGCGGCCATGGCGGGAACGTCACCGACTCCGCATAGAATCCCCGTCTCTCCGTCGCGCACGACTTCCGGGAGACCGCCAGCGTTCGTGCCGACGACCGGCACTCCCGATGCGAGTGCTTCGAGCGCGCTCAGACCGAACGATTCGCTCTGACTCGGCAAAAGAAAGAGGTCCGCCGCGGCGAGGAGCGGAGCGATTTGATCGAGCTTGCCGAGAAACGACACGGAGTTCTCGATACCCAGGATGCGCGCTTCTTCTTCGGCAGCCGGTCGATCCGGCCCATCCCCGATCATCACGAGCACGCTTGGAAGGTCGCGATTGACCTCGGCATAAATGCGCACGACGTCGCGGACGCGCTTGACGGACCGAAAGTTCGACACGTGCATGAGAATGGGTTTCGAGCGGCCGAACTCGTTCTTCAGCAATGGCGGATACTTGTCTCGGTTATAGACGTCGGGATCGATGAAGTTGTAGATCACATCGATCTCGGGACCGTCGCAGCCAAACGCGCGACAGGTCTCCTCACGAAGGTATTCCGAGACCGCGGTGATCCGATCGGATTTCTCGATGGAAAACTTCGTTATCGGATAGAAGGACGGGTCCTGTCCGACGATCGTGATGTCGGTACCGTGAAGCGTCGTGATGAGGTGGACGTCTTCGCCCGTCTCACGGAGCATCTCCCGCGCGACCCAGGCGCTCGCGGCATGCGGGATTGCGTAATGACAGTGCAACAGCTGCAGCCGATGGGTCCTGACGACTTCATGCATCCGTACCGCCAGAGCGAGATCGTAGGGCGGAAACTCGAAGAGGGGATAGCGGCCGACGTCGACCTCGTGAAAAAAGATGCGCGGTAGAAAGGACGGAAGCCGAAAAGGCTGACGATAGGTGATGAAGTGGACTTCGTGTCCTCGGTCCGCCAGCGCAATTCCGAGCTCTGTCGCGACGGCCCCCGACCCACCGTACGTCGGATAACACGTAATTCCTATCTTCACTCAGCTCTCTCCCACCACTCTCTTGCGATGGCACGAGCTCGAGAGTCTTGAGGATTCAGGACCGTCACTGCCGGCGACGGCAGCTGATGTCTGAACCATGTGCGCTGCCGCTTGGCGTACTGCCGGGTTTCAATAATGACCCGCTCCCGGGCGGATGACAAATCGAGCCGACCTTCGACGTATTCGCGCATCACCGCGTACCCGCTCGCTTTCCACGCTGGCGCCTCTGGCGGTACGCGCGTCAACAGCTCGCGAACCTCGTCCGACCAACCGGCCTTGAACATCGAGTCCACGCGATCTTCGATTCTCGATGCCAGTCCGGAATCAGGGTCAACTAGCAAGAACATGGCGCTTTTCCCGTCAGCTTCCGCTGTCGTCGTGGTTTTGTGTTGCGCGTGGAGCTTACTGATGCGTGATCCCGAAAGCAGCGCGATCTCGATCGCACGCATTAATTGAGTGCGGCCGAGGTGCGCTCGTTCTGGATCCAGCTCTTCGCACCACCGACGCAATTCGTCGACAGACTTTGATTGAAGCTCTCGCTCGAGTTGCGAACGCTGAAGCGGATCCAGCTCGGGTTCGGAGAAAAGCGGATTGAGTAGCGCTCTTATGTAAAGTCCCGTCCCACCTACGATCACTGGTTCTTTGTCGATCTCGCGTGCGCACTCGATCCATTCGTCTGCCTCGTTCGCCCACTTTGCGGCGGAGTAGCGTTCTTCAGGGTCCACCACATCGATCCCGTAGTGGCTAATCCGCGCGCAATCCTGTGCGGTCGGCTTCGCAGTTCCAATGTTGAAGTAGCAGTAGATCTGGCGGGAATCGGCGCTGA
>DASWCI010000265.1:0-4722 GCA_036390195.1 Gemmatimonadaceae bacterium | reverse complement strand
GAATGCCGCGGGCACAACTGTGTACTCGGCGTATCCACCGTCAACATCGCAGCCCGTCGATTGGAATTGCGGACAGAGATTTTCCATGCCCGCTCGACACCAGCGGCAATGACCGTCAGCCGAGTGGATCCACGCGATGCCGACGCGGTCGCCTTCCCGGATTGCGGAGACGCGATGACCAGCTTGGGCGACGCGGCCAATCACCTGATGTCCGGGAATGACTGGATATCGTCGCGCCGTAACCCGTCCTTCGACGACATCGAGGTCGGTACGACAAACGGCACAAACCGACACCCTCACCAGCAGCTCTTCATCTCCTGCCGTCGGGGTCGCAACCTCTTCGAGCTCGAGCGGCGACGCGTTACTCGCGAAGAGAGCCGGTTGGCGTAGAAGCATCGCGCGCATCGTCATTACAGCGTACTCGAAAGTAGTTAACGCAAGTTTCGGGAATCACGGTACGAGCCTTTCAGCGGATGGACTGTGGCTCGATCCGGTAAAGACTTAGGTGAGGGAAACTCTCACAAAAAACCAGCGCATCTCCGACGGACAGCACACTTCGTCTGTTGCAGCTTCAGCGCATGGAATACTACATCGACAGACCACCGCGTCACGCACACCGCACGCCATCCGAGTTGGCTGAAGACGAGATTCTTGCGGCTCTGCGTGGCGATGTCTGCGTGCAGACGCGCATCGAAGCGAGCGCGCTCACCAGGGCTCCGACGCGTTTTACGCGACCTCAAGGAGGGATAAGAATATGGGCACTCTCAAAGCAGTTCTCTGGGGATTTCTCATCACGACCGCCCTGATTCTAGCGGGAGGATGGGCGGCAACGTTACTCGTGGCACCTGGTGTTGACGGAGATTACTACCCAGCAACATTGGCCGCTGGCTTGCTCGCACTCTTTTATACGGGTGCATCGATCGCCATCGGATCATATGTCGCAACTCAGATCCACGATACCAACGAGACGATCAGCGGATTGATAGTCGCACAAGCTTTCTTCGGGTTCGGTTTGATTCGCGCGTTCTGGAGTGAGGGGCCTTCGTGGTACACTGTCACCGCAGTGCTTCTGGTCATACCCTGCGTGATCCTTGGTCGCAGCCTTGCGCGTCGGTTGGGTAGCGACAGGATGGCGCGCATGGTGTGAGAATGTCCCGCCGGTGGTTAGCAGCTGCGGCCGTGCTCCTACCCGTACTCAGTCTGAACGGCCAGGTGCCGAATGCCGGCATGATCGGAACCTGGAGCGGACACGGTCAAGTCGTTGTGAACTGGACGGACCAACCATCCATTCAGGTAAGGCTCGTCATCCTGGCCGATGGGAGTGTCAGCGGGCAGATCGGAGATGCACGTCTCGTCAACGCGCGCATCTCCACGAATCGCGGTGCCGTCGGGCGTTTTCTGCATATTAAAACGGACTACATCATTTCCGGCCGGCTCGTGGGACCTGTGATCGCCGCCGAACACATACAACGCGATGCCGTGAATCTCCCACTGAATTGGAATGACGGTGCGTTCACCGGATCGCTGCACACCAGCGGGTCAGCGTTCGGTGGTGCAGATCGCATGGTGTTTACTGCATTCCGCCTCTATCTGAGTCGAGAGGCGTCGCATTGAGCTCGCGTGAGACTTATCCGTGTGACACAAATGGACTCCCACGCGCCGCAATCACTCGCGAACGCCATTTTTTAGATTAAGCCTCTGCTTCGAGGCCCGGCGCGTCGATCGTGTAAGGTTTTCCCTCAGTCGAGCATCGGGATTCCGCGCCGAAAGTTCAGCACATTCCCACGAAAATTGAGGTGAAGTCCGACAGTTAGGGTGTCGCGTGACTCGTATCCTGAGTGCGTGGAGCAACAACGCACTTAACGACCTGAGGATACGAACATGAGAAAGACCCTATTGACGGTTTCAGCGCTAATGGCAGCGGCCGCGACGGCCGGAGCACAAGGCGCTAACGCGATTCGACTCCGCCTCGATCCAGCCAGTGAGCTGACGGTCGAGGGAACTTCTTCCCTCCACGACTGGCGCTGCAGGACCAACAAGATCAACGCCTACGTGGATGTTGATCCCGGTTACACGAAAGATCTCACCAAAGTTGCGCGCCCGATCGCCGGTGTGAAGGTGAACATCGTCGTCAAGACGCTGACCTGCGGCAATGCGCAGATGGATCGCAACATGTACAACACGTTGAAAGCCGACGAGAATCAGGTGATCAAGTACACCCTGTCTGGTTACGACGTCCTCAATGGCAGTGCGTCAACCACTTCCTTCGCTGCTAAGACGACCGGCACTCTGACGATCGCCGGTCAGACAAAAACAATCGAAATGAATATCAGCGCCGAGCGCCTGAGCGATGGCAAAGCCGTGGCTGAGGGAGAGCAGACGCTGCTGCTCACTGACTTTGGCATCAAGCCACCGAGCTTCATGTTCGGCACGCTCAAGGTCGGCAACGAGATCAAGGTGAAGTTCAATCTGAAAGCAGGACCAGAGCTTCTGGCGCAGCTCGCCGCCGCGTTCAACGGCGTCGGGCAGTAGGAAGCTCCGGCAAACACGAGTAATCAGGCCACAACGCATTCATAAGGAGAAGACCATGAAGACCACCTATGCCGTTCTCGCTGCCGTGTTCGCGATGCTTGCAATAGCGCCTCGCTCGAGTGCCCAGGGGACAAGCAAAATGACCGTCGGTATCGCCGTCAGCGCACCGGCCACGGTCGACACCATGCCGCTGGTCATCGCGATTCCTGACTCGGCGGCGATCGACACGGTGAAGAAGATTGCCGGAATTAAGGAGCCCAAGAAGAGCACCTTCCTGGCAATGGCACCCAAGATCGAGATCCAGAACTATCGTCCTGAGGACAAGCGCGGGATCAACATGTTCGAAGCGCCGAAGGACGAGTCGGTTGCTTACGACGGATTCAAGCTGCAATGGGGCGCTGCTTTTACGCAGCAGTTCCAGGGACTGGATCACAGCAACACCGCGGCTCCGCGTCTGGTCACCACCAACGGTGTCACAACCGATGCCAACAAATTGATCCGCATCGGACACGGGCCCAACAACGCCACTGCCAATATTTACCTGAACGGACAGCTGGCGCGTGGAATCCGCGTCGAGATGACGACCTACTCGTCAGCGCGGCACCACCAGGAGACGTGGGTCAAGGACGGCTACCTGCTGGTCGATGCTTCGCCGATCGACTGGAAGCCACTCAACGACATCATGAAGTACGTGACGATCCGCGCCGGTCACTTCGAGATCAACTACGGTGATGCGCACTTCCGTCGGAGCGACAACGGCAACGCAATCCGCAACGCGCTGGTTGGGAACTACATCATGGATGCCTTCACCACCGAAGTCGGCGGTGAGGTCTATCTCCGCGCCAACGGCTTCATGCTGATGGGCGGCGTCACCGGCGGCGAGAGCCGTGGCATGATCACGAGCCCCGACAAGCGTGCGCCGAGCTACCTGATGAAGGGTGGCTTTGACAAGACGTTCGCAAACGATCTGCGCTTCCGTCTCACTGCGTCTGAATACGCGACAGCGAGCTCGGTCAGCAACACGCTGTTCAGCGGCGACAGAGCAGGATCCAGATACTATGACGTGCTCGAGAACACCAGCTCGACCGAGACTGCACAAGCCTGGTCCGGTGCGATGCAGCCGGGTCTCAAGAACAGCATTCACTCGTGGGTCGTGAACCCGTTCCTAGAGTTCAAGGGTCTCGAGCTGTTCGGCAACATTGAGACTGCGAAAGGCCGCGCGGCTGGCGAGACGGATAACCGCACCTGGAAGCAGAACGTCGGAGAAGTGGTGTATCGCTTCCTCCCCGATCAACGGTTGTTCCTTGCCGCCCGCTACAACACGGTGAAGGGACAGCTCACCGTCGGCGCGCCTGATGTGAAAGTCAACCGCAGCCAGGTTGGTGGCGGCTGGTTCCTCACCCCGAACGTGCTGACCAAGCTCGAGTTCGTGAACCAGAAGTACCTCGACTTCCCAACGACCGACATCCGGAATGGCGGGAAGTTCAAGGGATTCATGGTCGAGGGCGTTGTGGCCTTCTGACCGGCTGCGTGGCGCCGCGGTGGGAACAGCGCGGCGTCACGCAGTTGCACCACCCAAGAGTTGGAAACAGGAGACGCCTACGATGATGAATAACGCCGCAGTCTTGAGATCACCTCCCGCCGCCGATGAAGCGCCTCTCTTCACCGTTCTCGAGCGGTTCGAGGAGTGTGAAGCGATTCTCGCCCGCAACAGCGTCGGGCGAATTGGTTTTGCGCTGCAAGATAGAGTGAGCATCGTACCGGTTCATTACGTGTACGAGAGCGGCTGGATCTATGGTCGAACCGCTGCTGGCGGGAAGCTTCGCGAGATAATGCGGAACCGTCGCGTTGTTTTCGAAATCGACGAACAAACTCAGCTCTTCGAGTGGCGCAGCGTGGTTGTGCGCGGTCCGCTCTATCTGATCGAGCCCGGTACCACAGCGGCGGATGCCACCATTCACGCGAAGGCAGTGTCGTTGATCCGTCGGCTTCTGCCCTCCGCTCTAACCGACTCGGACCCTGTGCCGTTCCGCGATCAACTCTTTCGGATTCGTGTCGTCGAGATCTCTGGTCGCGCTTCCGAACCGGTCGGCGGGAAGAAGCTTCGCCCGATTTCACAGAAACCCGTTGCGGCGCAGGTCGTCACCGACTGATCAAACAATATTCACGAAAGCAGACGCAGGAGAGGGA
>DASWCI010000264.1:0-9877 GCA_036390195.1 Gemmatimonadaceae bacterium | reverse complement strand
AGGGACCTCGTCGATTCAAGCGGTCGCGCCAGTCGTGCGGAATGGCGCGGAAAGACGCTTGCCAGAGTATTACACCAGAAATGACGGCCGCCAGCCTGACCAGGCAACCAGCCGAACCCTGTCAGGCTAACGGCCGGTTCGGCTGAGCCGCACATTTCTGTCCATGGCCGGAAAGACAACGACCCTACTGCTTTTCTTGTTGGCGATGCTCGTTGGCCTACCAGCATCGGCGCAAAGCCAGGATTGGATGTTCGGACCATTCGAGAAACCGGGTCAAGTCAATCCAATCATCGCGCCCAACGCAGCCACCACTTTCTTGTCTCCGATGACCGACAGTGTGGTGCGCTGGGAGGAGCTGGCGACGTTCAATCCCGCAGCGGTCGTCAGAAACGGAAAAGTCTACGTGCTTTATCGCGCTGAAGACGCAACCGGCAAGAGAGAGATCGGGTTTCATACGTCCCGACTTGGGCTCGCCGAGAGCAGTGATGGATTGCATTTCACGCGGAGATCGACCCCGGTGTTGTATCCGGACAAGGATGTTCAGGCGCGATACGAGTGGACGGGTGGTGTGGAGGATCCACGCATCGTCCAACCCGAGGACGGCACCTACGTTCTCACTTACACGCAATGGAATCGCGACGTGCCGAGGCTGGCGATTGCGACCTCGAAAGATCTCGTTCACTGGCAGAAGCACGGGCCGGCGTTCGCAAAGGCGGACAGTGGGAAGTATCTGAAGCTGGACACGAAGTCGGGCGCGATTCTCACCAGAGTCGAAGGCGATCGTCTCATCGCGACGAAGGTAAACGGCAAGTACTGGATGTACTTCAACGTCCCGGACATCCTCATCGCGACGTCGGATAATCTGATTGACTGGACGCCGCTCGCAGACAGCGACGGGAAAGTATTGAAAGTTTTGTCACCACGTCCCGGATACTTTGATTCGTGGCTCGTCGAGGCCGGTCCGCCTGCGATCATGACCGAGAGTGGAATCCTGCTGCTCTACAATGCGGGCAACAGCGGAAAATTTGGACAGGCAGGCTTGCCGGAGCGGATTTACACCGGTGGTCAGGCTCTATTCGACGCGCGCAACCCGATCAAGCTGATCGCGCGATCGGACGAGCCCTTTATCCGGCCGACGGAAGACTATGAGAAGACCGGGCAGTACAAGGAAGGGACGACGTTCACCGAGGCGCTCATTCCGTTCAAGGGCAGGTGGTTTCTCTATTACGGGACGGCGGATTCGCGGGTCGCCGTCGCGGTCTGGGATCCGGCTCGGAAATGACAGCGGAGCTTCCGCTGCGCATCACGCTGCACCGCGTGCCACCGGGCGTGCGATTCGCACTGCAAAAAGGTAAGTCAGATGCCAGGGGAAACTCCGAGCTGGTTCCCCCAACTCGCATTGACCCAGATTCTCTTTCATTCGATTTTTCTGTGCGCGTCGCCGATGTCAGCCGCGGGGCTCGACCGCGATTCCTTGGTGAGTTCACGCAAGGTCCGCCCGATCGACGCTTCGTCTATGTGAATTCGGGGAAGAGAGCGGGACAGGCCGACACCTTCTGGGATCGGCGCGCCAAGATTCCGCTCACCACCATCACGAGTAACATGATCGAGAAGGTGCGGTCGACGCCCAACACGCTGTTGGCAATCCAGATCGAAGGAACTGGCAAGGATGGTGGCCCGGTTTGCGCCAGCCTCCTTTCGTCCACAGAATGGCGTCCGGCGCGGAGATAATCGGTGAGTGCCCGTGTCGCGGTCGTGTCGGTCGTAATAGCTCTGACCGCGTGTTCCAATAGCGCAACATCGCCAATTTCAAAGGGAATCCCGTTTAACGCGAGTGCCTGGTGGCGCGACGGGGTCTGCTATGAAGTTTTCGTCCGCTCGTTCTACGATTCCGACGGTGACGGCATCGGGGATTTGCGCGGCCTCATCTCCCGTCTCGACTACATCAATGACGGAAATCCAACGAGCACGGCGAGTCTTGGCGCTAATTGCATCTGGCTGATGCCGATCGCCAGGTCGGTGAGTTATCACGGTTACGACGTCACCGACTACTACCATGTCGATCCGCACTATGGCACCGATGACGATTTCCGAATGCTGGTCGACGAGGCACATCGGCGAGGCATTCACGTCATCGTCGACTTCGTTCCGAATCATTCGTCGAGCGATCATCCGTATTTCCAGGCAGCGCTTCACGATCCGGTGAGTCCATATCGAAGCTGGTACCGCTGGTCGACTACGAAGCTGAGCGAGACAGGGCCGTGGGGGCAGGAGGTGTGGCACAAGTCGCCCGTACGTGACGAGTACTACTACGGGGTTTTCTGGGGTGGAATGCCCGACCTGAATTACGGAACACCGGCGGTGTTGGAGGAGATGCAGAAAGTCCTGGCGTACTGGCTGAGGGACATGCGCGCCGACGGATTTCGCTTCGATGCAATTCCGTATCTGGTGGAAGAAGGCAGTCAGCTACAGGACACACGCGGGACGCACGACGTGTTGAGGCAGTTCGGGAGTGCCATTCGCAGCGAGGCCCCAAGCTCGTTTACGATTGGCGAGATGTCAGAGGAGTCGCCGCAAATTCTGGCGACGTATTACCCCGACCAGCTGGATGCGTACTTCGCGTTTGGCGTGGCGAGCGCGACAATGCAAGCCGCGCGCACTGGGGACGCGGCTCTGTTCAACAAAGCGATCTGGGACGCTAGCGTAACTTTTCCTGCCGGTCGCTGGTCGCCGTTTCTCACCAATCACGATCAGCCGCGTGTCATGACCGTGCTCGGCGATGACGCCAAAGCAAGAATTGCCGCGAGCTCGATGCTGATGCTGCCTGGTATGCCGTTCATCTACTACGGCGAAGAGATCGGCATGGTCGGCACGAAGCCAGACGAAACCATCCGCACGCCAATGCAGTGGAGTGCTGGAGCAAATGGGGGATTCACCAGCGCAACGCCGTGGGAAGGTCTGCAATCTGATTGGATGACGAAAAACGTTGCTGCGCAGGATCATGATCCCGCGTCAATGCTCAATCATTACCGGCGCCTGATTCACTTTCGAAACGCCCACCCGGCGCTGAGCAACGGCGCGCTCTCAATGGGATCGACGCCTGAGGGAGCGACCGCAGCGTTTCTGCGCTCGTCCCCAGCCGAGACCGTTCTGATCGCGTTGAATTTTGGAGATCGGACAATCGATCGACTGGCCGTTACGATTTCGCCTTCTCTGCAGGGTAGCAGCGCCTACCGGCTCGAGCCGCTTTACGCGGATCCCTCGGACGGATGTATCGAAGGCGTGATTTCAGCTGACGGAAAATCTGTTGCGTTGGGCTCGATCGCCGCGCACGGGTTGTGCGTGTTTCAGTTGCGCCGCGATTAAGCCGGACTCTCCTCCATCGTAACCGGCGTCACTGCCGCTCTGTCTTCTTCGCCAGTACGGATGCGGTAGACTTTTTCGACGGGCAGCACGAAAATCTTCCCGTCGCCTACCTCACCGGTGCGGCCCGCCGACAGAATCGCGCGCACGGTTGGCCCGACGAAGTGATCCGAGACGCCGATCTCCAGTCGCACTTTGTCGTGCAGCTCGACCTTCACCGTCGTCCCGCGGTACGTCTCCACCTGCTCTGTCTCCCCACCGTGGCCGCGCACTCTGCTGATGGTGAGACCGGTGACCTCGGCGCGGTACAGCGCCTCGAGAACCTCGTTCAGCTTTTCCGGTCGAACGATTGCAACGACGAGTTTCATGTTCAGATCCCCCCATCCGCACGGACGAGAATCGCGCCCTCGCCCCTGCTGTACGCCTCTTCACCGTGCTGTGTAACGTCGAGCCCGATTCCTTCCTCTTTGACCGTCGCGCGCAGGTTGAATCCGAGTGCAATCACCTTGACGACGACGAACGTGGCTACAGCACTATACGCGATGGTAGCCACAACTGCGATTGCCTGAATACCGAGCTGCCGCATGTTACCGAAGAGAGCGCCATCTCCGACTCCATTCCAGCTTTTCTCGGCGAGAACTCCGGTAAGCAGGGCACCGACCATACCGCCGACGCCGTGCGCCGATACGACGTCGAGCGAATCATCCACTCGGCTTCGGGCTCTCCACAGCAGCGCGAAATAGCTCGGTGCCGCCGCGATTCCGCCGATCGCAATCGCCGAGAGTGGACTGACGAATCCGGCGGCGGGTGTTATGGCTACCAGGCCAACGACAATTGCAGTCGCTGCTCCGACGGCGGTCGTCTTTCGCGTGCGCATCAGATCGAGCAGACTCCAGACTACCAGCGTCGCGCTTGGCGCGAACATTGTGTTGGCGAACGCGAGCGCCGCCGACGCATTGGCGCCGAACGCACTGCCGCCGTTGAATCCGAACCATCCGAACCAGAGAAGGCCGGCACCCAGCAGCGTGAACGGAACGTTCTGCGGAATAATCGCCTGTCGCGCGTAATCCTTTCGCGTGCCGAGTACCAGAGCGATGACCAAAGCAGCAGCCGCGGCGTTGATGTGGACTACGGTGCCTCCGGCGAAATCGAGCGCGCCGAGTTTCGCTAGCCAGCCACCGCCCCAAACCCAGTGCGCGATTGGCGCGTAAACGACGATCGACCAGAGCGTGACGAAGGTGAGATAGGGGCCGAAGCGCATGCGCTCGACAATTGCCCCGGAGATCAGCGCGGCGGTGATGATGGCGAACGTGCCTTGATATGCGACGAACAGGATGTGAGGAATCGTTCCGTGCGACTCGAGCCGCACGCCGTTGAGAAACGTGTTTCGGAAGCTGCCGAGCAGGCCAGATCCTTCGGAGAACGCAAGTGAATACCCAATGAGGGCCCAGGCAATCCCCACGAATCCGAGCGCGACGAAACTCATCATCATGGTGTTGAGCGTATTCTTAGCGCGGACGAGTCCGCCGTAAAAAAATCCGAGAGCTGGAGTCATCACCAGCACCATTGCGGTGGCGATCAACATCCAAGCGGTGTCGGCCGGGCTAATGGTACTCATGGGGAGGGATTATACAGCATTTTGGATGGATTACGGAACTACAAACTGAAGACTACCGGCTGGGGGCTATCGGCGTGTCGGCTGAGGGCTACGGGCAAGGCGGTCCAGTCGCGAGCCGATGGCCCGCTCACATCTTAAGCGTATGAAGATCTCGCGATTCGCTGTCGCTCTCTCGATCCTGGCAACCGGCGGTTGCAGGGGGCACGCTCCTGCACCATCAACAGCCGCTGCCGATCCGGCCCTGGCCGTTGCAACTGCGAGCGCCGATTCACTAATCAATGCGGCGGTCGGGAAGCTCTTTCCTGGCGCGGTATTTCTCGTTGCGAAGGATGGTCGCGTCGTCCACGAGCGCGCATTTGGATTCGCGCAGCTCAATGACTATCAGGGACGTCGTCTTGCGGCGCCCAGACCAATGCGGGCGTCGACGATGTTCGACCTCGCATCCGTCACCAAGGTCATGGCAACGACAATGGCGACGATGCTGCTGGTCGATCGAGGGAAGATCGAGCTCGACGCGCCGGTTTACCGCTACCTGCCGGATTTTCGCGGACCACATCTCGACAGCATTACCGTGCGGCACTTGCTGTCACACTCGGCCGGTTTGGTGCAATGGCAGCCGCTTTACTATCACGCGGCAAACAGTGCTCAGACGTACGCCGTCATTCGCGACATGCCGCTCGAATGGGCCGTCGGCAACGCGCGCCACTACAGCGATCTCGGCTTCATGCTGCTCGGCTATATCGTCGAGAGGGTGAGCAGGCAGCGGCTCGATTCGTTTCTCGAGCAGAATCTGTATAGGCCACTGGGATTGCGATCGACGACGTTCAATCCGAAATCGCACGGCTTCGCGGATTTCGCCGCCTCCGAACAAGGGAACGTTTACGAGAAGCACATGGTGTACGATTCGACCTTCGGGTACCGCTATCGTGGCGATCCCACCGCCTGGAATGGCTGGCGACAGTACGTGCTTAATGGCGAAGTCGACGACGGCAATTCTTACTACGCGAACGGTGGCGTCGCGGGGCACGCGGGCCTTTTCTCGACTGCGGGCGATTTGCGGGTGCTGCTCGAGCTGCTCAATAACCGCGGGAGCTACGGCGGGCGACAATACATTCGGCCCGAAGTCGTCGACACATTTCTCACGCGCGATAAGTACGAGAACTATCTCGGCTGGCAGGCACCGACTTATTTGCCGGCAGGAAGCTTCTCGCACACTGGCTTCACCGGGACGTATGTGGCGGGGATTCCTCAGTACAGGCTTTCGATGGTGCTGCTGACTAATAGACAAAACATGGGCACCGATGCGCGCGGATACTTTCCGGACGTCGGTCCCCTCCAGCAGGCGGTAGCGCGCACTATCGTCAATGCCGCGGCGTCGCGATGAGATCGCGCCCCGAGTCAATCTGAGAAGTCTCGCCTTGCTGTGGTCCACGGTGGTCTACACAGGTCTCGTCGTAGCGGCGGTTGGACTGATTTTCGTGATCAGGCCAATAGAACGCTTGCACGTGACGACGCGGTGGCGGGGATTGGCGATAATTGGAATTGGCGTAGTGCTCGTGGTGATTGGCCTGAATGCTCCCGTGACGGAATCAAGAGCAGACAAAGTCGAGACTCGCCTGGACGAGTTCGTCCCAGTGTGGCAGTTCAGCGAGCGTCATACGATCAACGTTGCCGCATCTCCCGAGCGCGTGTTCGACGCAATTAAACGGGTTCGTGCCAACGACATCGCTTTCTTCAAGACGCTTACCTGGATTCGACGCGGCGGGCGCAAGTTGCCCGAAAGCATCCTGAATGCGAGCGACACCGCGTCGTTGCTCGATGTTGCAACCAGAAGTGGATTTATCTATCTGGTCAACGACGCACCGCGAGAGCTCGTCGTCGGCACGATGGTGATTGTCCCTCGGGGTGGCCGCGTACCGCTTACGCCGGAAACGTTTAAGACTTCTCTGAGCCCCGGTTACGCACTGGCAGCAATGAATTTCGTTGTCAAGTCAGAAGGCCCAAATGCATCGATCGTCTCGACCGAGACGCGGGTCTTCGCCAACAGTCCCGAATCGCGCCGTCGATTCGCGCGCTACTGGCGGGTGATCTATCCCGGCAGCGCCATTATTCGCCGTATGTGGCTACGTGCTGTTCGGAAACGGGCGATGACCAGTGTGTCACGAATCGGACTGACTTATCAGTCTGAGTCGCAGCCGAAAATAGAGGAAGAACGGCAGTCCGAGGGCGATCAGCACGAGACCCGCCGCTGATTCGACGGGACTTGCCGACAGAGTGTTGATTACGAGCCAGGCGGCAACCAGCACGAAAAGCGCTGGCACCACGGGATAACCAAGTGCGCGATATCGGCGCGGAGCCGCAGGGAGCTTTCTTCTCAGCACAAATAGAGATGCTCCAACGAGTGCAGTGAATAACCAGACGGCGAAAATCACCGACGTCGTGATCTGATCGAACGTTCCCGAAAGCGCGATGAGGCACGCCCAGATCGCCTGAAACCAGATCGCATTTGCCGGCGCCCGCGATGTCTCGCTCAAATTGCCAAGCGATTTAAAGAAAAGCCCGTCACGCGACATCGCGAATGGGACTCGTGTGTTCATCAGAGTGATTCCGTTCAGCGCACCAATTGCCGAGATCATGAATGCAAGCGAGACGATCTGCGCGCCGTAGGAAGAGAACGCCTGCGCGGCTTTGGCGGCAATCGGGAGTGCGTCACGATACGCTGTCGAGTTGGCAGTGAGCACTTCACCGAACGGCAAAGCGAAGAAGTAGGCGAGATTCGTGACCAGATAAATGAGAATGATGATCAGCGTGCCGTAGATCAGAGCGCGCGGAACGTTCCGCTCCGGTTTTTCGATCTCACCAGCCGCCATTGGAACGTTCGACCAACCCTGATAAGCCCACAGCGCAGCCAGCATCGCCGCCCCAAACGCGCCCGCTCCCGCCGGCGCAATTGTCGCCGTGACAGGTGTCTTCAAATGCGCCCACGACCCCGTCCGTGAAAATAGAAAGGCACCGACAACGATGATCGCGATGCCGCCCAGTTTCGCAACTGTTACCAGCCACTGCACTCGTCCACCGACGGCCACGCCCCGAGAGTTTATGGCGGCAAAAAGCAGAATCACGGCAACCGCGACGACTTGCTGGATACCGAGTCGCCAATGGATCACTTGCCCTAACACCTGAAAGTCATGAGTGGTCCAGACTGCGTTGAGCGGAACGAACGAGCCTAGGAATGACGCTAGCGCAGTCGACACCGCCGCGAGTCCACCGCTGGCGATGAGCATCACCGACGTCCACCCGAAAAGGAAACCGGGAAGATCTCCGTAGGCTTCGCGCAGGAACACATACTCTCCACCTGCTTCCGGCATCATCGCGCCAAGCTCGGCATAGGTTAGCGCTCCGGCAAGTGACAGCAGACCAGCGGCGAGCCAGGCAAGCAATACTTTCGACGGACTACCCACCAGCTGCGCCATTGGCGCAGTCTTGAGGAAAACGCCGGTTCCAATAGCTGTGAGGACGAGCGCGATCGCGTCTCGGAGCGACAGCGCTCTCACGAGCTCTCTTGTCGCGGGCGTCACTCCTGGTGATGCCGCGGCGGCGGAGCTCACTCGGGCGGACGAACTACGTCGTGCGGCCCTGTGTTGCGAATCCCGTACGTCGGTCGAACGTACTCTTCGGTCGTCGCGATACCTTCTACTCTATCGAGCTCGCGATTGTCTCGCTCGATGTTGTCACGCTCTTCCTTGTAGCGGCGGTACCAGTTGCGCGTAACTTCAGCAGCCAGCTCGCGATTGCCGAGTCCGAAGGCGAGTGAAAGCGCGAGGGCCACGGCGCCGAAGAGAATCGCAAACGCCGTAGTGACGATCTCGGTAGCAACGCCCAACTCCTGTAGCGCCATAAAGGTGGCGAGCAGAACGACACCGCCCTTGCCGACGCGCGCCAGTGTTGGTCCGCCGTGCAGTCCACCTGCCGACGCCATGATCAACCCGCCGACGAAAGCGCCGAGTACGATTCCGACGATCAGGATGACGATCGCGGCGATGACGCTTGGGATGTAACTCACCAGCTCCGAGAAAACGTTGGCGAGCGACTGAAGCCCCAGCGCATTGGCGGCGACGAGCATCACCGCGAACATCACGAACCAGAAGACGAGACTCCCAGCGACTCGCGTTGGATTCACTCGCGAGCCCGACCTTTCCACCGCCTGCATCACCCCGCCGCGCTCGAGGATCTGGTTGAGATGGATCCGTCGCATCAATCGATCGGTTCCTTTCTCGAGCAATCGGGCGAGGAGATAGCCGGCAAACAGAATGACCAGCGCGCCGAACAGCGCGGGCACGTAGCGATACAGCTGCTCGAAACTATCCTGCAGTCTCTCGCCGAAGGTGAGTGTGGTCGTGGTGTCCACTAGAACCTCACGTTGAATAGGGAATGATTCCCTGGGGTGCGGGTCGCCATCAGCGCGATGCTCGCTGGATTAAAAGTTACACGAAAGCGCGGCTGTCCGGCGTCGGGGGCCGGGTCCAGATAGCGCTCGGTAACAATGATGCCCGCCAATCCCCCGACCGATGCCAGGCCGAGGACGAGGTGAGGACCGGGGTCGTCGCTGTTGATCAGGGCGGCGACACCAGCTCCCATCAGGCCCCCGGCGAGCGTGCCCAAAGTGACTCGCCCGCCGTCGGTCCGGCTGTGATCGAATCGTTGGACCAGGAAACGGTCGCCAGCGATGATGCCGAGCACTCCGCCAGCGGTCAGCGTCGAGGCCCATGCCCGGCCGCTCGCGCCTGTGCCAAGAAAAGCTCCAGCCATCGTCGCGCCCAGTACGGTGGTGCCCCATAAGGTCTGGATGTCGCCGGGAGTGACGTGGTAGCGTGCGTTACGCGGATACAGGACGCC
>DASWCI010000263.1:0-3253 GCA_036390195.1 Gemmatimonadaceae bacterium | reverse complement strand
ACAAGATCGAGGACGGCGACGTGAACTGGCGGAAAATGCTCAAGGATTTCTACGGACCTTTCGCCGAGTCGGTGAAGAGTGCCGACATCGAGGCGCTGATCGGCGAAGCCCACGACTTGTCGGCAATCGAGACGGAAAGGTGTCCGGACTGTGGAGGCAGGCTCGTGCCGCGCGGCGGATTCTTCGGGCCATTTCTCGCCTGCGAGAATCATCCGAAGGATTGCAAGTACACTCGTCCTCTGCGTGGCGATCGAAAGCCGGCGCAGCCGACGGACGAAATCTGCCACGAATGCGGTGCACCTATGGTCATTCGTCACGGACGCTCGGGCGAGTTTCTCGGTTGCAGCAGATTTCCGAAGTGCCGCGGCACTCGCTCGATGCCGACCGGCGTGAAGTGTCCGAAAGATGGCGGCGACATTGCGGTGCGTCGTTCGAAGAAACGTGGCAAGGCATTCTATGGCTGCTCGAACTACCCGAAGTGCGACTTCGTCGTCTGGGACAAGCCGGTAGCTGAGACCTGCCCCGAGTGTGGTTACGTCGGCGCTGAAGCGAAGTTCACGAAGACGCGCGGCGAGTACCGGCGGTGCATCAAGTGCGCGAACGAATGGGACGTAGCGCCTTCACCTGAAGCCCTGGCGGTGTGAGCCGGCGCGTCACAGTTGTCGGAGGCGGTCTCGCCGGCTCTGAAGCTGCCTGGCAGCTCGCATCGCGTGGTTTCGAGGTCGTGTTGCACGAGATGCGTCCGCTCACCACGACTCCGGCGCACAAAACCGATAAACTCGCTGAGTTGGTGTGCTCGAACACGTTCAAGAGCACCGAGCTGACGAACGCGCACGGCCTCCTCAAAGCGGAGATGCGCCTGCTCGGCTCGATGATTCTCGACGCGGCGGACAGCGCACGAGTCGCGGCCGGGACCGCGCTGGCAGTGGATCGCGACGTTTTCTCGGCGTCCGTGACCGAGCGAATCGAGTCCCAGTCGCGGATCAGTGTGGTTCGCGACGAAGTCACGGACATCAGTGCGCCGTGCGTGATTGCAACCGGGCCACTGACGTCCGATAAACTGGCCGAGGCAATTCGAGCGCGGCTCGGTGTTGGCGCGCTGGCATTCTACGACGCGATCGCGCCGATCGTCGCGCGCGAGTCGATCGATGAGTCGATTGTCTTTCGCGGCTCCCGTTACGGGAAAGAAACGATGGATGGCGCGGACGACGAAGGCGCTTATCTCAACTGCCCGATGACGCGTGAGCAGTACGACGAGTTCGTCGACGCGCTGATATCCGCGGATCAGTATCACGGGCACGAGTTCGACGAGGTGCCGTACTTCGAGGGATGCATGCCGGTCGAGGTCATGGCCAAGCGCGGGCGTGATACCCTGCGCTTCGGTCCACTCAAGCCGGTGGGACTGCGCGATCCCCGCACTGGTCGCGAGGCATACGCGGTCGTGCAGCTACGGCAAGAGGATCGCGCCGGTCGAATGTGGAACATCGTCGGCTTTCAGACGCGGTTACGAATTCCTGAGCAGCAGCGCGTTCTCAGAATGATTCCTGGTCTCGCTGAGGCGGAGTTCCTCCGCTACGGCTCAATCCACCGAAATTCCTATCTCAACTCGCCAGCGGCGCTGAGCGCGCATCTGGCAATTCGTGACGAGCCGACGATCCTGTTCGCTGGCCAGATTACCGGCGTCGAGGGCTATACGGAGAGCTCGGCGACCGGTCTGCTGGCGGGGATCAATCTCGGCCGCCTGCTCTCGGGCAGCGAGATCGTGATTCCTCCCGCGACGACGATGATCGGTGCGCTCTACCGCTATATGAATGAGGCAGATCCGAAACACTTCCAGCCGATGAACGCGAACTTCGGTCTGCTCGACGAGCTGCCGGAGAAAATCAGAGACAAGAAGCAGAAGCGGGAGAAATTCGCGGCACGGGCGATAGGGGAAATGCGGCAGTGGATGGAGGCCAACGGCATCCACGAACGCGCGGGAGTTGAGCAGATATCGAATAACCACACGCCAGTCGAGAACGTGCCAAGCAACTTCGCGGAGTCAATTTCGCTCGCCGCGCCGAGATGAGCGAGCCGAAGGCTGTCGAAGATTTTCTCACGCATCTCGCCAAGGAACGGGACGTCTCTCCCAACACCGTCATCGCATATCGCCGGGATCTCGAGGAGTTCGTCTCATTTCTCGGCAGCTACTACGGTGTGCGGCAATGGTCGTGGCAGGGATTGGATAGACTCGCGATTCGCGGGTTTCTCGCGCATCTCACTCGCAGGAAGCTCAATAAGCGGTCGATCGCGCGCTGTCTGTCGGCGGTAAGAAGCTTCTATAAGTATCTGCACCGGAACGAGCAGGTGGAAGCGAATCCGGCGCGCGGCGTTAACACGCCCAAGCAGGACAAGTATCTCCCCGGCTATCTGGATCGCGCGCAGATCGAGCTGTTGTTCCAGTCGGCAGAGCTGAAGGCGCAGGAAGGCCGATTTTCAGACGTCAGAAACTGCGCGATCCTCGAGCTGTTTTACTCCACGGGGATGCGGCTCTCCGAGCTTCGCGGAATCAATCGGATGGATATCGACCTCCTCTCGCAGCAGGTGAAAGTCCGCGGAAAGGGACGGAAAGAGCGCATCATCCCCATTGGTGACCACGCGCAGCTCGCACTGAGGAATTATGAATCGAAACGCGACGAGCTGTTGCGCGCAATCGGGTCAGAGGGCGATCGCACGGCATTCTTCCTCAGCAATCGCGGCAAGCGCATCTCAGTTCGCGCGATTCAGAACGCGGTGAAGGGATTTCTCGATAAGATCGATGAGAGCTCCGGACTATCAACGCATTCTCTTCGGCATACCTTCGCGACCCACTTGCTGGACGCGGGTGCGGATCTGCGCGCGGTGCAGGAGCTACTCGGTCACGCCTCGATTTCGACGACTCAGATCTACACCCACACGAGCGTCGAGCGGCTGAAAGAGGTGTACCAGAAGGCTCACCCACGTGCTTGACCAAGGCCAATTTCCCTCGAGAGCTGATGGGTAAGAAGCGGCACCACTGGATCGTCCGTGTGACCCATTGGGTCAACTTCGTCGCCATCGTCATCATGGTCGGGAGCGGTCTGCGCATCTTCAACGCGTACCCGGCGTTCGCGCGGAAAGGCGAGATCTTCTGTTGCTATCCCTTCGAGCATAAACCCATTCCGGCGTGGCTCACGTTTGGCCGCTGGCTCGGCGGAGCGCGGCACTGGCACTTCGCGATGATGTGGGTGCTGGT
>DASWCI010000262.1:0-1587 GCA_036390195.1 Gemmatimonadaceae bacterium | reverse complement strand
CTCGTAGAGCTGTACGAACGCTTCTCGCACCGCGCGTGACAGTTCCGGCGACAGTGTGTACGCGGTACGGTTCCAATCGGCTGATGTGCCGATTGCGCGGAGCTGGCGCAATATCTCGCCGCCGGTTTCTTCGACGAAAGCGATCGTGCGCGCGACGAATGCCTCGCGCCCGAGGTCCGCCTTGGTCTTTCCTTCGGCCGCTAGTTGCCTCTCGATGATGTTCTGCGTGGCGATGCCGGCGTGATCAGTGCCGGGCACCCAAAGCGTTTCATCGCCCACCATACGTCGCCATCGGATGATGACGTCCTGCACAGTGTTGTTGAGTCCATGCCCCATGTGCAGCGCAGCTGTCACATTTGGCGGAGGCATGATGATCACGAACGGATCGCGGTCACCGCCGTTACGACGACTGCGCTTTTCGTCGGCAGCAAAAATTCCGGCGTCGATCCAGCGATCGTAAATGGCGCGCTCTACCTGACCCGGCTCGTATTGGGTCGGGAGATCGCGAAGCTCCTGGGTTGTGCTCATCTCTGGCGCAAGTTAACGGGCGCCATTTTCGCGGGTAAGACGCATGGTCCTACCCGCGAATAACTTCTTCGGCGCAGTTATGCGCTCGGTCTGGTGCGGTTGCCGTTGGTTGGTGCGTGCTCCGGGTCCGCGACGTGATCTGCCTTCGGCACACCGCTCGGCGCGACTGCTGATCCATCGCTGCGGCCACCACGCGCCTTCTTCGTCGCTTTCCGACGCTCCGCCGCGTCAGGGATATCGTCGGCCGCCGCCATGAATGCTTTGTCTTCCTTCAGCGAGCGATCTTCCAAAACGTTGCGGGGATCGGCGTGCCTGTCGATCTCCTCTGAGGTGCCTTGCCGGCGACGACCCGTTCCAACTTGCTGTCCTTCCCAATGCCGCTCCGTGAAGGGCTCCTCACCATCCTCGTACCGGTGCGCCGCTTCGTCGAAGCGATTCTCATCCGGACTGACGACGAGCCGATTCACGACGGTCTCGACGCCGGGCACTCCTCGCGCGACGACCACCGCCTGATGTGCTTCGTCTTCCGAGTTCACCCACCCGGTGAGCTCGATGATTCCATCCTCGACGGCGCCGATATCGATCGCACGCTCGCTGAGAATCGGATCGTTTCTGAATGCTTCCAGTACTCTTTCCTCGAGTTCTTCGGCCCCATTGAGTGATGCCTTCGGTGTGTCGAGCTCTTCGTCGAAGTCGGGATCGAACTCATCCTCATCGAGTCCCTCGTAATCGAACTCCTCTTGCTCTCCCTCGGTGCCCCCGCCGAATGTGTCCTTGATTCTGTCAGTCAATCCCTTGAATCCTCCAAATCGCTCCGCCATGAGAACACCCGCCGCGAAGCCGGCCGCGGCTCCAAAAGCGATGAAGATCGCGTTGCGCGAAGGAGATTCTTCCTCTTCTTCGACGTAGATGTACGGCGGCTCGTTACGATAGCGGAAGGGGGACATAGACTCGTAACCTGTGGCGAAGGGTATGTGCAAACGATACCTTAACGGGGAGCAAAATAAAGGCCATCCGCAGTACTCGAAATCATACCAAAAAAATGTTGACGCTGAGGCT
>DASWCI010000261.1:0-6015 GCA_036390195.1 Gemmatimonadaceae bacterium | reverse complement strand
TCTGCGGGAAGGCGACGCGCGCACCCTTCCACCAGAGTGAATCGCCGGTGAAGTCAAATATGCCAGTCAGTCCACGCACGTCCGCAACCGGTGGGCGAAACGGCGCGGCAATCATCTTCAGCGCTGCGACATTGATCTCGCGATTCTTGTAGGCGGGATCTTCGAGCCGCACGAGCGGAAAGATTCCGTCGATTTTGTGGAAGGCGAATTCTTTTTGATATCCGTTCGCGACCCGGAAAACCTTCAGCCTTTCATCTGGCCCAAGCGCGCGGCGCACCGCGTCCTTCTCCTCTGCGGCGCTCTTGAACGGATCGGGGTGCCACGGAGCGCGCACGGTTAGATCACCCTGCACGACTGTGACGTCGCTAAAACGAATCCACGTTCCCCATCCGGTTTTGCGCGGACCCACCGGCGTCGTCGTGTCGCGCGGAAAAATGCGATCGTAATTCCACTTTCCACCCGGCTGCTTGTCGATCACGATGATCGGCCGCACCAGCTTCACTTGGCGGAAATCAATTCTCTTTCCGCGCAGCGTGGTCAGACTGTAGCGCGCCCACATCTCGTCCGCTTTAATGAAAGGCGCGTGCGCGCTGTCGGTGATTACGACATCGTGCAGCGTGAATCCGCGCAGAAGATTTCCGGTAACTTTCCCGATGTGGACGAGGCCGTGACTGTTTCTCCGTACCAGCCCTTCGATGTAGCGACGGACGCGCTCGCGGCCCCAGTTGCTGTTGGTTATGAGAAGGCCTGCGCCAAATAGAAGGAGCACCACCACCACGACCGCCGCGATGAGGCGCACCCACCACCTACGCATTAGAACGCTTCGCCGATGGACAGGTGAAGGACCATGCGATTGAGGAAGCCACCCCCTCTAGCGGGAGCATAGATGCGGCGCTGCTGTAGTCGGACGAGCGTCTTCTGGCCATTCACGATATTTTCGGTTACCACCGGCAGGGATTCACTGGACGCCGGAGCGATCCCTATATCGGCACGGATTGGGCCTACAGGTGAGCGGTAGCGGACCCCGAAACCGGGAGTTACGGCCCCCTTGCGGCGGGGAAGGTCGGGGCTCGTCCTCTGGCTCACCATTCCGGCATCGATGAAGGCTGCGCCCATTAACTCTCCCCATACGGGGAAACGGGCTTCGACACTCCCCTCCAGCACGAAATTTCCACCCAGGGGTCGCGGCTCGAAGTCACGATCCTTCAGCCTCGGCGCGTTAGGATCGCACATTGTGACGTCGGCTCCGGTGATGCACGCCACGTTCGAGCTGTCGTGGGTCTGCAGCACTCCGATCGGCACCGTCAGCACGCGCGGCCCGAGCTGATTCTCGCCGAAGCCGCGCACCGAGTGCGATCCGCCAGCGTAGAATCTTTTCCTCGGATGAAGGATCCCGTTGCCGACAGAGGCTGCGATGCCAACCGCCTGCGCAGTGCTGCCGAGTGAGCGCACCCAGCCGACGCGCGCGTGTGCACCGATAGCGCCGCGCTTTCGTACCTGATAGAACGCCGCTCCATCCGCAGTCGCGCGGTTGTACCGGTAATCGGAGACGGTGAATGTTGACGCGTGCTCGAGGCTTCCGTTGGCGCGGAAGCCGGTGTTCGGAGAAAAAGGATCGTTAGTTCGATCAATCGAGGAGGTAATGGTCAACGGTGACAACTTCCGATTTCCGCGCAACGATTCGAGAGTTGGTTGATCGCACACCCCGAAGTTGAGGCAGAAATACACGTCACCAGCGTCCAACTTGCTGATCTCGAACCTGTAGTTGACGCTGGTCGGCGCGCGCTCGGCCAGCTCCCGCGTGAAGCTGAGACTCGTCCCGTATCCGCGATCGACGTAGATGCCGGGCGCACTGCGACGATGCGTGAACAGGCTGATGCCCAGACTGTTGTGCGGCGATCCAAACCAGGGCTGGGTGAGATCGATACTAGCGTTGTAGGTCGGAACGAAGTAACGAGCAAGCGCACTGGTTTGTGGAACGGAAGCGTTGCGGAAGATCCCGCGACCGTTAAGCGAGCGCGCGAAAAGATTTCCTACGACTCCCTGCACGTCCAGACGCCGAGCACTGCCGAAGAAGTTGTAATCCGTGAAGCGGCTCTCGACCTGGAAGAAGTCGATCGTGTTGAATCCCGCGCTCACGCGCGCCTCTCGCGACGGCGATTCCTGCACGGTTACAACGACTACTTTCGCCGAGTCGGGAGTGGCGATGTCGATTGGCGGGCGGGGCTCGATGGCAGCGCGTCGGAAAAGATTCGATTCGTAGAGCGCTCGCTGGCTGCGCAGCATCTCCGATCTCTTGAAGATGTCGCCGATGTGGAAGGTGAGGGACTTGAGGATCGTGCGTGTGCTTACGTCATCGTTGCCGTTGACGACGATGTCTTCGACAGTGGTTTTGTATTTCGGATTGAGCGTGAACCTCACCAGTGCCGTGCGCGATGCTGAGTCCAGTACAATCGCAGTATCCACCTCCGCATCGGCGTAGCCCTTGTCAAAGAGCCTCGTCTGCAGGAAAACCCGCGAGGAGTCGAGTCGGATCATGTTGAGTGGTGAGTTCTTGCTCAACACCACGCGCTTGTCGATCTCCCGCTTCGAGAGCAGCGTCGGCGTCGGTTGGTTCACGATGATGTCGGAAACAAGAGTCGGCGGACCTTCCTTGATCAAGAGAGTTACGCCGACTTTGTCGTGCCCTCGATTTACTACCGCCGTGTCGACTTCAGTCTCGCGATACCCGCGCTTCCAGTAGAAGACGCGAATCCGCAGCAGATCGCGCCCCAGCTCCTGGTGGTCGAGATGTTTCTTCGTGAAGAAATACTTCGCGTGACTGATCCAGCAAAACGGCTTGAGGATGAAGCTGTTGCAGTACGACGCCGTCGTGTAAATGTTCGAGAGGAGCTCGCTCTGCTTGACCGACTTCACGCCCTTGAGCGTGAGGTTGACTACTTCTGGATGGCTGGGCGTGGTCGGCGCCTGCTGCGCAAAAAGCAGCGCCGGTATAAGTAGAATGGCTCCGGCTGCGAGGGCGGCCCCGCTTCCCGCTTCCCGCCTCCCGCTTCCCGCTAGCCTACAACCCTTCCAGCAGCGCGTCGTTGCTCGGTGTCGCCGCGATGCGCTTGATGAGCCATTCCATAGCCGAACTGGACGGCATCTGCTGAAGACCGCGTCTAAGGGTGTAGACATGCTCTAGCTGATCAGGACGGAAGAGCTTGTCTTCACGACGCGTGCCGCTGGTCGCAACATCGATAGCGGGGAAGATCCGTTTCTCCGAAAGCGAGCGATCGAGCTTGATCTCGCAGTTGCCGGTACCCTTGAACTCCTCGAAGATGACGTCGTCCATGCGCGATCCGGTCTCCACCAGCGCCGTGGCAATGATCGAGAGCGACCCCCCACCATGCTCTGGAGCCACTGAGCGCGCCGATCCAAAGAATGCCTTTGGCTTTGCCATCGCCGACGAATCGAGTCCGCCAGAGAGTGTGCGTCCGGTGCCGCGCTCGACAGTGTTGTAGGCGCGCGCCATACGGGTAATGGAATCCAGCACGATGACGACATCCTTGCCTAGTTCCACGAGTCGACGCGCCCGCTCGAGCACCATCTCGGTGACATCGGTGTGGCGAACCGCGGGCATGTCGAAGCTGGAGGCAACAACCTCGCCATATCCCCAGGTGATCATCTCGCTCACTTCCTCGGGCCGCTCGTCTACGAGCAAAACGAGGAGCGCTGCCTGCGGGTGATTGATCGCGACGCCTTCGACAATTGCCTGTAGTAACATCGTTTTTCCAGCTCGTGCCGGCGCGACGATCAATGCGCGTTGGCCGTAGCCGATCGGCGCGATCAGATCGATTGCCCGGCGCGTCAGCTCCGGTCCGCCCTTCGCCGGACGGCCGGTCTCGAGCTTTAGCTTGCGCTCGGGATATGACGCGATGAGAGAGCCGAAATCCGGACGACGTTCCGCCGCTACGGGATCGTCGCCGTTGATCTTCTGAACATCCACGACGACGACACGATTTCTGTGATCGTGTCCCGTCGTGGCGAAAACTTCGTCACCGCGGCGCAGCATGTACTGCCGCATGATCTGTGTCGGCACATACGCATCGCCTGGCTCGGCGAGGTAGCTGTTCGCAGCTCGGCGAATGAAGCCGCCTTCACGCTGCGGATCGAACCAGCCCAGCGTCTCGCCATCGGGAACGACTGGGGCAAGTGGTGCGCGCGGGACTTGATCGACGCGTGTCCCGCCCTGCTGCCCCCCTCCGCCACGTTGTCTGCCGCGACCGCGTTGATTGCGACCGCGTCGTCCATTGTGACGGTGATCGCGCTCGCGATGCTGTCCCCCTCCTCCGCCGACCTCGCGCTGCTGTTGACCGCCACCGCCGCCTGACCCTCCCCCGCCCCCTCCAGTTTGGGGATTGTACGGTGGCTGCTGTTGTGACTGCGGCGGAGCGCCGGTGCTGCTTACTCCGTTGGGCTGAGCATCCGGAATGGATACGGAGTCAGAGCTCGCCACCGGATCGGGCGGGGCGCTCGGGTTGGGAGTGGGATTGGGTGTAACGTTCGACGGTGTGATGGGTGAAGGAATGGCTGGTGATGTCATGTTGTCGCGCGCGTCTGGTATCTGCGCTGCGTCGGGGGTGGGTGTTGAAGGATCCATTGGCTCCAGGTACGGATCTACATCGCCGTAGGATTCGGGGAGTGGAGTGTGTGATTGGTGACCGGACGGACGGGACCTCCGGCCGCGACGAAAAGGACGTCGGCGTTCGCTCATGCAATTGTGGTGTGGCTGAGAAGAAACGTGCTGCTCGAATGGCTCACGCGTATCGCGGGGAAAACTCACGCGAGTACCGGAACCCTATTCTGTAAGGAATGGCGCGCTACTAGGCTGCGCTGGTGCAAGAATGGTACTATCTGCTGCAGGAAATGTCCAGCCAGTATTTGTTTCGGCGTCTAGTCTATCACTACATTCGGGCTTGGTTCAATACCGAAGAAGGGAGCTGTAAGCGTTGCAGCTTTTATAGCTGGATAGCTTTTCCGGCGGATTCTGATTGATGATAGGCACTTCATGTTGATGACGATTCAATGACTGAACTGCAATCACATCCCGCCGAAGATTTGGTCGATCCACTGGCCGCTCTGGAGCGTGCGGTGGCAGAGCGCCCCGATGATGCGAAGGCGCTGGTGTCACTGGCGAATCACTACTGGCTGATCGGTGCCGGGCCCGAAGTGGTTGGCGATCTCGCATCGCGCGCAATCGCGAGCGATCCCGAGAACAGGGCAGGCTGGCATTTGTGGGCGCTCGCCGAATCGAATCCGAGAGAACGTGTTTCTCGTTGGCAGCAAGTGTCGTCTCGTTTCCCGCAAGATCAGCTCGCGAAGGCCAATCTCGCCGATAACGCCGCGAGTCTCGCCGGCGCCGAGCACGATTATGACGCCGTCGATCTCGCGATCGCGACGTACGAGGAATTGCTCGCGACGGCCGAGCATCCCGATCAGCGCGCAGCATTGGAGAAGGCCATCACGACGCTCAAAGCCTGGAAGTTCTGAGCGCGCGCGTTTCATTGAGTCCATCGTTTGGGTCGGCGAGGGGTATCCTCTCCATCTGCCCGCTTCGCGGGCACCCGTAGCTCGCTTACACGCTGCCAGCCTCGCTCACGCCGCTAGGCGTGACGGTACCGCGCCCACTTCTTCGCGAGTCTCTTGCTACGCGAGACGCCGCCTACGAGGATACCCCTCGCCTCCTGATCGAGACCTGTAACTGCCCGTCCTCTTGGCCGTACGCGCCACTCCCGCGCCAAGCTTAACACGGGAAAGCCGAGCGGAGCTCGGCGCGCTCCCGCGCGTTTGGCGAGCACATGCACTGCATCGCGGCGCTGCGCGCTGCTGCAGTTAACGATCTTGAGGGAAGGAGGGCGAGGGGTTCTCGCAGGCGCTTTGCAAAGCGAGCGCGAGAAGGAGACCCGCGACCGAGCAGAGCGAGGGAGCGCTGTTAGGGGCTCCGACCAAGCGAGCGTAGCGGCGGAGGGGACC
>DASWCI010000260.1:0-17461 GCA_036390195.1 Gemmatimonadaceae bacterium | reverse complement strand
AGAGTAGAGGCGTGACCATGTTGACGCGCTTGTCGGTGCATTGCGCGCTGAGGATCGTCGCCATGAGCAGCTGGAGTGGTGTCTCGTGGTCGAGCTCGCAGTGCGCGTCGGGGTGGGCGCGCTTGAGCCGCGAGAAAACCTCCAGCGCGTAGGGTGCCATCGCATCCTTCGCAATTCGACGGCGCGTTGTCTTGTGCCGCTGGCCTCGGACGGGATTGCTGCTTCGTGGCTTGTGCGCGACGCGCACCTTAGCCTTTCCCTTGACGACCAGTGGCTCGCCTATCTTCAACTTTACGATCGTACGCTTCACTTGCTCCGTCTCTTTCGCACAAATGCGAGCACGTCCTCTGCGCTGCGCGTGTTGAGAATATCTCCTGCTTCGAGCCACGCCTTTCTCGCCATCCCGATTCCAAAATGCACGTTGTCGAGTCCGGCCGTCGAGTGTGCGTCGGGTCCGATCGCGATCGTCACGCCAAGCTCCTTCGCCTGACGGCAGTAGCGCCAATCGAGATCCAACCGATGTGGATCGGCATTTAGCTCCACCGCCACTCCGACCTGCACGGCCTTCTCGAGCACAGCCTCTACGTCGATCGCGTACGGCTCGCGCGATAGAAGTAATCTACCGGTCGGATGCGCGAGAATCGTGAGACGCGGATCATCGAGCGCGGTAAGCACGCGCTTCGTCATCGCTTCGCCATCCATGCTGAAGCGTGAATGGATCGACCCGATTACATAATCGAACGTGTCCAGGATCTGCGGGTCGTAATCGAGTCGGCCGTCTGCCATGATGTCCGCTTCGATTCCCTTCAGGATGCGGAAGCCTTCCATCCGCGCGTTGAGGCGGTCGATCTCGTCGTGCTGGAGCAGGATCTTGTCGCGCTTTAGTCCGCCGGCGTAAAACGCGGACTCCGAATGATCCGAGATCCCGATGTAATCCCAGCCGCGCTCCTTTGCGGCCAGCGCCATCTCCTCGATCGTCGCCGTTCCGTCGGAATACTCGGAGTGGCAGTGGAGGATGCCGCGCAGGTCATCGAACGTCACCAGGTTCGGCAGCTCGCGGCGCGCCGCTGTTTCGATCTCTCCCATTCCCTCTCTCAACTCCGGCGGAATCGGCTCGAGATCGAGCGCCGTGAAAAAGCTTCGCTCATCCTCCAGCTTTACCCGCGTCCCGTCATTCTTAATTAGTGAGTTCGCCCGAATCTCGAACCCGCGTGCCTGCGCGAGGACGTTCATCTCCTCCACGTGTGCGGTACTTCCCGTCGCGCGCCATAATGCCACCGGGTAGTCAGCGCTGGTGACGCAGTGCATGTCGAGGTGCGTTCCGTCCACGAACCGGATGTGCACCGAGCCCGGGTCTTCCCGCATCTTGCTCTCGGCCACACCCGGTGAGCGAGCGAACGATGCTGCCACCTTCGTCGGATCCGCCGAACACTCGACCACCATGTCGATGTCGGCGACGACCTCGTTGTGTCGCCGGATCGATCCCGCGACTTCAGCGTGGCTGACGTCCGGATGCTTGACGACGTTGGCGAGCAGCATGTGCGCCTCGATAATCGCCGCGGGAAAGCGCTGGAGATGTGCGTTTCGCCGGAGAATTTCGATCCCTTTCAGAATCTTTTCAGCCGTCTTCTTTCCGAACTTGGGGAGGTCGGCCAATTGGCCGTTCTGCGCTACTCGCTCGAGATCCTCGATCGTCTCAACGCCCAACGTGTCGTGAATGAGCTGGACCTTGGCGACGTTCAAGCCCGGAACCCGGAGGAGGTCGAGGAATCCGTCCGGCATTCCCTCTCGCAACTTGTTGAGGTACGAGGACTCGCCCGTCTCGACGAGCTCGCGCACGACCGATAGTGTCGCTGGCCCGATCCCCGGCGTATCCGCCAGCTCCCCCGAGCGCAGCAGGGGCGCGAGATCATCGGTGTCGAGGGCAATGAGCGAACGCGCCGCACCAGCGTACGCGCGCGCCTTGAATTTCTGTTCGCCTTTTACCTGAAGGAGTGCGCCGATCTGGGAGAGGACGTGCGCGGCAGAGCGGGAATCCATGCCCTCAATATATGAGGGCGGTTTGTCACGTCGTTTCTTCGATCCCAGCGTGGAAGGGCAGGGTCTTCACGATATCTTCGATCTGCTTCTGAATCAGCTCCAACTCCTGGCTGGCGCCTTCGCTATCGAGCATCCCGTGGCGCATCGTGACGGCGACTCGATTCATGTACTTGATCTTGGTAATGATCTCTTCCGTCGCGCGGCGAAGGCGGATGTAGCGTCTCTTGTCGGCGAGAGCCCGGTGACAGCGCCGCTCGAGATCCTGTGGCGTGAGCTTTCTGGCTACCTCGACTGCTTCAGCGATCGTGCGGCCCGGAACAGCGCCATGATCCGGGATTCCCATCTGATCGCTCGAGGGATCGCTGAACCACAACCTGCCAATGTATTCGACGCCATCGTAGGCGAGACGAAGCGCTACCCTGTATTCCTTGCCGTCGACCGTAATCGAGCTGATCGCGTGCTGTGTTACGCCGGAGTCTGATGTCATAGCTGAGGTTCAGCTTCGTACGGGCGGATTGGTTTCATCTAGGAATGGGTCGAGTGCCGCGAAAAGCCGGTCCGGCTGTTCAACGTACGGCACATGCCCGCACTCGTCCAGAACCACGAGATTCGTTCCGAGCGCTTGGGCCGCTGCTCTGGAAGACGCTAATGGAATCGGATCGTCACGCCCGCAAATGATGATCGAGGGGATTCTTACGCCTTTCAATTGCTGAATCAGGTCAAAATCAGCCAGACTTTCCCACACAGATTGCTGTACTCGACCGACCACCCTGAATGGCGTGAGGTCGGTCGCCTTGCTTGGATCCGAAAAATAACCAGCGACACCGAGCTCGAACGCGCGCTGCCGGTATGCCGCCGGGTCCCGCTCCCTCAGACCGGACGCCGACAACTCGTCGCGCATGCGCTGTATATCCGGACTTTGCTGCCGTCGGTTGAACTCCGCCTCAAATTGTCGCCGATACTCCTTCGTGAGAGGGGCGGGACTGATAAACGCCATACGGTATGGGACGCGAAGATGGGGGTTCTTCCTTTGCTCGGTAGCGTACAGCATGGCGAGCATCGCCCCCCAGGAATACCCAACTATAGATAGGGATTCGAGTCCAACCTCTTCGACCACAGCGCCGAGATCTTCGACATGGGTCCGCCAGGTGATTGGAACGCGCGCGTCCGACTTGGAGCGACCGCCTCCGCGTTGGTCGTAGAAGATCAGCTCGTACTTTTCGGCCAGATGCAGCATCTGCGGCAACAGATAGCAGTGATCGGCTCCCGGACCGCCGTGCAGCACCACCAACTTCGGCGCATTCACCTGACCGTATTTTGCCCAGTAGAGAGGGCTTTGAGTCGCGGTGCTAACTCCTTGCTCCCGCGGCGCGGGAATGGGCTTCGGCATGCAGCGCGCTCAGCGCGCTGTGAAGTCAGTCTTGGCCGTCACCGCTCGACAGGTCGCCGCGATCAGCTCCGCGGCGTGATCCAGATCCTGGATGCTGACCAGCTCGTTCGGTGAGTGCATGTAGCGGTTGGGCACCGATACCAATCCGGTCGCCACTCCCTCGCGCGCGATGTGAATGGCGTCGGCATCCGTGCTTGTCTCGCGACCCGCGGCGTGCAACGCCACCGGAATCTTTCCGTCTTCCGCAGTCTTGCGCAGCAGCCCGAACACTACCGGGGAAATGATAGAGCCACGCGTCAACACCGGGCCCGCGTCAATAGCGGCTTCACCGAATTCTTTTTTCTCGACACCCGGGTGATCGATCGCGAAGGTTACGTCGACGACGATCGCCATCTGCGGCCCGATGCACGTCGCACAGATTCCCGCCCCGCCACCGCGATAGCCGATTTCCTCTTGGGTCGTAGCCACCGCGACGACTTTGGCGGGGCCCGGTTTGTCGGCGTATCGACGCAACGCCTCGAGCACGACAAAGGCGCCAATCCGGTCATCAATCGACCGCGAGACCAGTCTCCCATTAGGAAACTCCATCGTGCGCGAGTCGATGACCCCTGCATCGCCGACCAGGACCATTTCTTCCGCCTCTTTCTTCGACTTTGCGCCGAAATCCACCCAGAGGTCGGTGAACTTTGCCGCCTTCTCCCGTTCTTCCTGTTTGATGAGATGCACCGGCTTCTTGCCAACGACGCCGAAAGCATCTCCGTTGCGGCCGATAAAGCGGACACGCTGTCCGATCAGTACCTGTGGATCCCAGCCACCGATCGGCTGGATGTAGGCGTAGCCCTGGTCGTCGATGTAGTTGATGATGACGCCGATCTCATCGATGTGACCGGCCAGCATGATTGTCGGCGTGCCGTTGCCGTTTACTTCGGCGAGACTGTTGCCCGCAACATCTCCGCTCACCTTCGCAAACTTTTTTGCTTGTTCGCGCCATACTTTGGCAGGAGCGCCCTCGAAGCCCGAAGGCCCAGGTGTGTCGAGGAGTTTTTTCAAAAAGCCGAGCGATTCAGAAGAAATCATCAGGGTATGCGGGGGGAGGCGGGGGGCGCGGTTTTGAAGAGCGTCGAATATAGCATCGCGCGGGAAACGCGCCTAACGCGAACGACTCTTGCAATGTTGGTTTGCCCGTTTCGCTCCTACGCCAAACTGTATCTCAATGCAAATCAACGTAAAAGGCATACAATGCCTTGCAATCCTGCTCGCCGCGGGCATCTCGGCGCGGGCCACCGCACAGGGCTTAGCGACTTCCGCGCCACTGACGGACATCCGATATGAGGTGACGTTCACGCGCGCGAACGCCGAGCGGCGACAGGTGATGTCGGCGATGACGTTCACGGTCGGGGGAACAGATCCGGTTCTTCTCTCGCTCCCGAAATGGACACCCGGGGCCTACGAGATCGCGAACTTTGCGCGGGACGTCTCCGATTTCTCGGCTGAGCAGAGCGGCACCTCGCTCGTTTGGGACAAGATCGATCCGGAGACCTGGCGCATTCGACCTCGCGGAGTTGGCGAGGTCACGGTTCGGTTCAACTACCTGGCGGACAGCCTCGACAATGCCAACACCTGGGCGCGTCCCGACTTTCTGCTCTTCAACGGGACGAACCTTTTTCTGTATCCCGAGGGAAGAGGATTCGACTTTCCCGCTTCGGTGACAGTGAACACGGAAGCCGGATGGAAGATCGTTACCGGAATGACATCCGCAGGTACGCGCCGATACGCCGCCTCGAACTACCACGATCTGGTTGATATGCCCTTCTTCGTTGGGCAATTCGATCTGGACAGCGCGCAGGTATCGGGGACCTGGGTTCGTTTCGCGAGTTACCCGTCTGGAACCGTGACTGGCGGCGCCCGAGTCGCCGTCTGGGAAGCGCTCAAGCGCGCGATTCCCGTCGAAGTGAAGGTATTCGGCGAGGTGCCGTGGAATACGTACAGCGTCATGCAGATCGCCGATCAGTCTTATGGTGGCGGCTCGGGACTCGAGCACCAGAACTCGCACGTCGATGTGCTCAATACCGGCATGCTCGGCACGCCCATTCTGCCGTCGCTGTACGCGCACGAGATCTTTCACGCCTGGAACGTGAAGCGTCTGCGACCAAGCGATCTGTGGCCGTACCGATATGATCAGGAGCAGCCCACGCCGCTGCTGTGGATCAGCGAGGGCATCACCGATTACTACGCTGATCTCGCCGAAGTTCGCGGCGGGATCGTCGATGCCAATGGTTTCTATCTGCTGACGAGCGACAAGATGTCGCAGGTAAATGCGCTGCCGCCGACGGCCCTCGAAGATGCATCGCTCTCGACCTGGATCCACCCGCGCGATGGAACCGAGTACATCTACTATCCAAAGGGATCACTCGCCGGCTTTCTGCTCGACATCATGATCCGCGACGCCACCGATAACCACAGTTCGCTCGATGATGTGATGCGAGCGTTGTACAACTCGGCGTACAAGAATGGTCGTGGCTTCACGTCGGACGAATGGTGGAGCACTGTGGCCAAGGCAGCGAACGGAAAGTCGTTTGGCGATTTCTTCGCCCGATACATCGACGGCCGAGACCCGTTTCCTTACGATGCGGTGTTGCCGCTGGCGGGACTTCGGCTCGCCCGCGACACCGCTCGCGTTCCGCAACTGGGGATCGCCAGCCTTCAGGATTCGAGCGGTCTGCACGTTACTGAAGTCCTTCCCGAAAGTTCTGCTGCGGCCGCTGGCGTCCAGCCCGGCGATCAGCTCCTTTCGGTTGGCGGGTTCAACGCCGAAGATCCGAACTGGACCGAGAAGTTCCGCTCGCGCTACGCTCGGTCGCCGGAGGGAACCGCGCTTCCGGTTGTAGTACGGAGAAACGGGGCCGAGCAGACTCTCACCGCGCAGCTTCGTTTCGTTACGAGAGTCGACTCGCGTTTGATTCAGGACTCGCGTGCTTCGGCGAAGGCGCGCCGAATAAGAGAAGGAATCCTGCGCGGCACGACGCAGCCTTAAAAGCCTTAGCCCGCAGCCCCCAGCCGCTCCACCCGCCGCTCTTGGCTGGTCGTCTTCAGTTGCAGTTCCTTTACTTGAGGATTGCTTTCGCGATGGTCTGTAACTGCATATTGGACGTACCCTCGTAGATCGTCCCGATCTTGGCATCGCGATAAAACTTCTCTACGGGATAGTCCCTGGTGTAGCCGTACCCGCCGAACAACTCGACACACAATGAAGTCACGCGCTCGCAAACCTGCGAGGAGAATAGCTTCGCCATCGCTCCCTCGCGAACAATGTCCTTTCCGCTGTCCTTGAGGCGCGCGGCGTTGTAGACCATCAGGCGCGCGGCCTCGACATCGGTCGCCGCCTGCGCAATCTGAAACTGAATCGCCTGGAATTCAGCCAGCGGTTTTCCAAACTGCTTGCGCTCCTGGAGATACTTGATCGTCGCGTCGAGCGCGCCTTGCGCGATACCAATCATCTGCGCGCCGATGCCGATTCGTCCCTCATTGAGCGTGTTGATCGCAATCTTGTAACCCTGACCGACGGGTCCGAGCACGTTCTCGTCGGGGACTTCGCAATTGTCGAGTAGCAGCTCGGTCGTGCTCGATGCGCGAATGCCCAGCTTGTCTTCTTTCTTGCCGACCCTGAATCCCTTGAAGTTGCGCTCGATGATGAACGCGGTGATGCCCCGATAACCAGCCGACGGATCCGCGTTCGCGAAAACTACGAACACTCCTGCCTCAGCGCCGTTAGTGATCCACAGCTTTTGTCCATTGAGCACCCACTGGTCACCACGTTTCTCGGCGCGTGTGACGAGACCGAATGCGTCGGAGCCAGAGCCTGACTCAGAGAGTGCGTAAGCGCCGACGACGTCCGAGGTGAGCATCGGCAAGTACTTCGACTTCTGTCCGTCGCTTGCGTAGCGGAGGATCGGATAATTGACGAGTGTGTTCTGCACGTCGCAGACGATGGCCGCCGCCGCATCTACCTTGCTGATCTCTTCGACGGCGAGCGTCACCATGAAGAGGCTGCCGCCCGCCCCGCCAAACTCCTCGGGAACTTCGATTCCCATGAGGCCGAGCTCGAAATACTTGGGAAGCAGCGCGGGATCGATTTTGCCCGCCTTCTCCATTTCCGCGACACGCGGCCGGACTTCTTCCTCTGCGAAGGTCGCAACCGCGTCGCGGAACATGATCTCCTCCTCGGAGAGGAGAGTCAGAGCCGACGGCGAAGTTGTCGTCTCAGTTGGCATTGACACCAACTCCCGCTCGCTCGAGAACGACTTCCGCCAGTTTTTCGTGCAGGCCGAACGCGGGTGTCACGCTGAAAGCGACGTTCGGAAACGATCGCGCGACTGCCGCGACCATCCGCGGAATGTCGGAGGTGGAATGTTTGCCCGGCGAGAGCATGTAGGGAAAAACAATTACCTCTGTGGCTCCAGCATTCACGCAGTCAGCAAAGCCTTCGGCGATGTCAGGGTCGCACAGCTCCATGTGAGCATGGCGCACGACGACATCTTCACCCGCCAGCCGCTGAATGAGCTCCGCCATCTGCGGAAGCATCTCGTTCGCCTCGTCTTTGCGCGAACCGTGATCGACGATCAGAATTCCCTTCACAATCTGGAAAATGGCGGTGCAACCGCCGGGAGACTAGTGCGGCGCCTCGTCCAGAGCAGTGCCACGATGCCAGGTGGGCCGCGCCACGCCGCCGGCCTCTTCGTAAAACTGAATCCTTCCCGGCGCGTAAAGCTTGGTGAGAAACACGATTTGACCCGTGTGCATCGCGAAATGCTCAACGACGTGATAGATCGCGCCCAGCACATTCGTGTCTCGCTCCTGAATCACGACCGATCGCTCGAGGTCCTTTTCAGTTAATCCCGCGAGAACCCGATCGGCCTCACGCAGGACTGCCTCGAGATCGTCCATGAGCTTCGACGCATCCGCGCCATCCCTCTGTGCAAATTCGCCGGCACGATACCGTTTGTAGCTTCGTCCGCCAACGCCGCCCAGAATCCACTCGGTGACGTTGCCGGTGAGATGAATCAATAGGTTGCCGACGCTATTGGAGTCCTGGTTTGGGCGGGCCCACACCGCGCCTCGCGGCAGCGCATTCAGACAGTGCCGAAGCTTGATCGGATACTCCTTCGTCAACCAGTAGCGCGAGCGCGCGACGAAAATTTCAGCGAGCGACACTACGCTGTCCTCGCTTCCGTCGGCACCAGAGTATCGCGGAAGACCTCGAGCGCGAGCTCGACCTTCCCGAACGGCGCTGAAACCTGCACTCCCTGCACGTACGGACGAACGCGCTCGAGCATCTCACGGGCGATCGCAATTCCTTCCGCGACGCCGTGCTCCTTGGATTTTGCACTCGCAGCGCGCATGCGCTCAATGATCCGTGGCGGCACGACCACGCCCGGCACCTCATTCGCCAGAAATTCCGCGTTGCGCAATGAGACCAGCGGCCAGATCCCCGCGACGATGGGAATGCGCACATGCTCGATCGTCGAGAGGAATTTCTCGAGCTGCATCACATCGAACACCGGCTGCGTGATCGCGTACTCTGCCCCAGCCTCCACCTTCCACTCGAAGCGTTTGAGCTCCTGGGCCGGATCGATCGCGGCGGGATTCACGCCGACGCCAATCGTGAACTTCGTAGGCTGGCCGATGGCGTTGCCGCCCGGATCCAGTCCCCGATTCAGGTTGCTAACGAGGTTGGTGAGCCCGATCGCATCGATGTCGAACACGGCGGTCGCGTTCGGGTACGGCCCCATCTTTGGCGGATCGCCGGTGATAAGAAGCATGTTGCGAAGACCGACCGCTGCTGCACCCAGAAGATCGCTCAGCATTCCGAGAAGATTTCTGTCTCGGCAACAGTAGTGGATCACAGTCTCGATTCCGACCTGCTGCTCGATCAGCACGCTGGTGAGTAGCGCACCCATTCTGCTCTGAGCGCGAGGACCGTCGGGCACATTCACGGCATCGACGCCGGCGTCGCGCAGTGACGCAGTATCGCGCAGCATCTTCGTTGCGTCGACGCCTCGGGGAGGAACGATCTCCACCGATGTCACGAATTCGCCCTCTGCTATCTTGCGTCCCCACTTGGATCGCTCTGCCAGTGGAACCGGCTCGACGCCCGGATCCTCGGGCGGAAGATCGGGGTGCGTCTGTCGACGTTCCTTCATTGGAACACGCGCCTGACGCGGTGACAGCGGGCGCACTCCCTCTACCATCGCCGCGATGTGGTCGGGTGTAGTTCCACAGCAGCCGCCGACGATTTTTGCACCGGCCTGCACGAGATGATGTGCGTACGTCGCCATGTACTCGGGACTCGCCATGTACATGCTGCGCCCGCTGACATCTCGTGGCATGCCAGCGTTTGGCTGCGCGCTCAGCTTGCGTCGAGTTATGGGGGCCATCTTCTCGATTGCATCGAGGATGATCTGCGGACCAACCGAGCAATTCAGGCCCACCACGTCGGCGCCGAAAGCGTCGAGTGACTGAGCGAGATCCTCCACCGTTACGCCGTACGGCGTGTGACAATCGGAGCCGATCGTCATCTGCGCAATGACGGGGATGTTCGGGTCCACTTCGCGTGCCGCGAGAATTCCTTGTTCGATCTCGTGAAGATCGGCGAACGTCTCGAGTATGAATAAATCGCAGCCGCCGTCCTTCAGTGCCTGGAGCTGCTCGCGAAACACCGCTCGCGCCTCATCCAGGCTGGTGGGCCCGAATGGTTCGAGACGAATGCCGAGTGGACCAACTGCGCCCGCGACAAGCAAATCGTCTTCGGCGACTTCGCGCGCGATTTTCGCCGCCGCGCGATTGATCTCCGCGACTTGTGCTGCGAGCCCGTATTGCTCGAGCTTGATCCGGTTCGCGCCGAAGCTGTTCGTCTCGAGGACCTCGGCCCCTGCCTTTCTGTACCCCTTGTGAACGTCGCGCACCAGATCGGGCGCCCGCAGGTTCAGCTCGTCGTAGCACTGATTGATGAACACGCCCTTGTTGTACAGCATCGTTCCCATCGCACCGTCGAAGACGATGACCTGCTGCGGGTCGAGTAGCCGGGTGATCAGCGGGTTCTCAGGCAACGGCAGCCTCCGCTTGACTGGAAACGCCGGAGCTCGTGCCGCGAACGGCGTAGTACTTGGCGTCGGGATGATGGATGATCACTGCTGCAGTCGATTGCTCGGGCAAGAGCTGAAATGCCTCGGTGAGCTCCATCCCCAGCGCTTCCCTGGCGGGGAGAAGCTTGAAGACGGTGACGTGATCATCCAGGTCGGGACACGCACCGTAGCCCCATGAATAACGTTTGCCGCTCTCGACTCCGAGCTCCTTCCTGATCCGCCGATGCGCCCACTCCGCGACAGCTTCTGCGGATTCAACGGACAGTCCGTGAGAGTAGAACGCTTCGGTGTACTCGTTCTTCGCCTGCAGCTGCTCGAATCTCCTGGTCGCTTCGTTGCCGACCGTGACGACCTGGAGTGGCACAACGTCGATGTCTCCTGAATCGACGCTTCGCACGTAATCGGCGAGGCAAAGCCGCTCCCTGCCGACCATCCGCGGAAAATGGAAGCGCGCAATCTCGCGCAACGAGCCGCCATCGCTCGAGTACGCCGCCGGATCGTAAATGATGACGTCATTGCCCTGCGATTGAGCGGGGAAGTAGCCGTAGACCACCGCCGGTTTGATCCAGCTATTCTTTTTTGCGTCTTTCTTCAACCGCTCGAGCGTGGGCTCGAATTCGTTCTTAATGGTCGATTTGTATTGATCTCCGGAGCCGCGCGCGCCCCACTGCAGTCGATACAGCTCGTCGAGGTCGAGCAGATCGAAAACTTCGTCGAGTGGAATGTCGCGAATGACACGCGTTCCCCAGAACGGCGGCGACGGGACGGGATTGTCGGATGCGACGTCACTCCGTGCCCCTGCGGCATCTCCCACCGCGATGTCCTTCCCAACAGCGGTACGGAGGAAGACATCGCTTCGCGCTTCCTCGAGATTCCTTACCACGAACTTGTCGCGCTCCTGCGGATCCTGGAGTACGTCCATCGTCTCGAGTCCCTCGAACGCATCCTTGCAGTAGAACACGCCCGATTCGTACGGACGCTCGCCCTCCACGAACAACGCTCGGCGACCGAAGCGACGATTGATTGCAGCGCCTCCGATCAGAACGGGGATCTGCATGCCGCGCTTGTCGAGCTCCTGCACGCAAAGCGGCATCTGCTTCGACGTTGAAACCAGCAGCGCGCTAAGACCAATCGCGTCGGCGCTCACCTCGACCGCCTTGTCGAGAATCGTGTTCACCGGTACCTGCTTGCCGAGGTCGAAGACGGTGTAGCCGTTGTTGGAGAGGATGGTGTTGACGAGGGACTTGCCGATGTCGTGCACGTCGCCATAGACGGTCGCGAGTACGACCTTGCCTTTGGTGAATCCTTCCGCCTTCTCGAGGAATTGCTCGAGATGCCTTACGGCTTTCTTCATCACCTCGGCGGACTGGAGAACGAACGGGAGAATCAGCTCGCCGGCACCGAACTTGTCTCCGACCTCCTTCATCGCTGGAAGGAGCACCTCGTTGAGCACACGCACTGGATCTTTGCGAACGCCTGCCGCATCCAGCTGCTCTTCGATTCCTTCTTTCTTCCGATGTAGGATCATCCAGTGAATTTTTTGCTCCGGAGTCATGCCGGCAGTCGGATCTTCTTTCTCCACCTGTGCCGCCGATGCAGCCTCGCCCGTGCTCGCGAAGTACTCGATGAAGCGCTGCAACGCCTCCGGCTTTTTGTTGAACACAAGATCGTCCGCGAGTTCCCGTTCCTGCGACGAGATCTCAGCGTACGGCCGGATATGCGCTGGGTTTACGATCGCGGCGTCAAGTCCTGCCTGGACACAATGATGCAGGAATACCGAGTTGAGAACGCCGCGTGCATCAGGTGTCAGACCAAAGCTCACGTTCGAGACGCCGAGTATGGCGGAGACGCCCGGCAGCTCGCGCTTGATAAGTCGAATGCCTTCGATTGTTTCCTTTCCAGACTCGATCCACTCGGCGTCGCCGGTCGCGAGCGTGAACGTGAGCGCATCGTAGATCAGATCTTCCGGCGCCAACCCGTACTCGCCAACCACGATGTCGTAGATCTTTTTCGCAACCTCGAGCTTTCGCTCGCGGGTCTTGGCCATCCCGATCTCGTCGATGGTGAGCGCGATAACAGCGGCTCCATGCTTCTTGACGAGAGGTACGACGGCGTCGATGCGCTTCCGGCCGTTTTCCATGTTGATGGAGTTGACGATACCGCGACCGGGGATGTGCTCGAGCGCAGCTTCGATGACGTTTGCCTCCGTGGAATCGATCACCAGCGGCGTCTCCACGCTCATCGACAGCAGCTTCACCACCTTCGACATCTGCTCGGCTTCGTCGGCGCGCTCCGTAAGAGCAACACAGACGTCGAGCACGTGCGCTCCTGAATCGACCTGATCGCGCGCGACCTCGAGTATTCCCTCGTAGTCGTCGGCCAACAGCAGTCGCTTCACTTTTCGCGAGCCTTGCGAGTTGACTCGCTCGCCGACCAGGAGGGGCGGCGGGTCCTGGTGCAGCGTGATCGCGCGCATGGCGGAGCTGACTCGCGGAACGTGGCTCGGATGCGCGGGTTTTGCCTGCGGCTCCGCGGCGCGTATAGCACTGACAACCGCTGAAAGATGAGCGGGCGTCGTGCCGCAACAGCCGCCCACGATCCGTACCCCGAAATCCTTTACGAACTCGGCCAGCGCGGTCGCCATCGACTCCGGCTCGAGCGGATACACCGCCTCGCCGACTCCGGTATTGAGTGGAAGGCCCGCGTTTGGAATCACCGACAATGGCAGTGTCGCGTGCTCGGACAGGTAACGCACTGGCTCCCGCATGTGCTCCGGACCGGTCGAGCAATTCAATCCGATCACATCGACATTGAGCGCCTCGAGCGTGGTCATCGCGCTGGCGATGTCGGTGCCGAGCAGCATGCGGCCGCTCACATCGAGCGTAACCTGTGCCTGGATCGGAATACGACGGCCGATCTCCGCGAACAATTTCTCGATTCCCGCGACCGCGGCCTTCACCTCGAGGATGTCCTGCGAAGTCTCGATCAAGAGAAGGTCGACACCGCCTTCGACCAGATACTTCGCCTGCTCGTAGTAATTCTCGGCCAGCTCGTCGAAGGAGATTTTCGACAGCACCGGATCTGAGCTCGACGGAAGCATCCCGGTTGGCCCCATCGAGGCCGCCACGAACCGGGGACGATCAGCTGTCTCGTACTTCTGGCACGCGGCGCGCGCGAGTCGTGCTGCGGCGACGTTGATGTCGCGAACTTTGTCGCCGAGTCCCCACTCTTTGAGACGACGCGGAGTCGATTGGAACGTGCAAGTCTCGACGACATCACAGCCCACGGCGAGAAACGATTCGTGGATGCCCTGGATGACGTCCGGACGCGTCAGAACGAGATGATCGTTGCAACCCTCGAGCGCCTTTCCGCCGAAATCCTCGGCCGAAAGGTTCTGCCGCTGTATGTTCGTCCCCATCGCGCCGTCGTAAACGAGAACGCGGCGCTCGAGCTCGTCGAGGTATCGCGATTGGATGCGTCTATCGGTCATACATGCTCAGTTCGCCCGCTGACTAATGGCGATAACAAAAAAGCCCGCGCATAAGCGCCGGGCGAGCGCTTTAGCGGATTGTTTAGCGTGGCCGCAAGTTGCCTTAAATCGCCACGAATTCCAATTGTTACCCTTCTCTATAGTAGTACCCGGAGTACAGCTCTGCAAGACTGCGGACTAAGTGCTGAGGACTGCGGACCAACTACTACTCCGAACTGCGGACTGATTGCGGACTGCGGACCTACTGCGAACTGAGAACTAAGAACCTGTCCGCCGTGCCTGCTGGTGCGTGCACGGATAGGCAGCGCAAGTGCTTGGAGCCAGGGGGCGTTTGCAAGAATCTAGGCGAACGCAGAGAATCGGTTGTGCATCGCGTTTCAGGATGGTGGTATTGAGTCAGTTCGGCAACATGCTGGCGAGTGCCTCATCCAGCTCCTCCCGTGTCCGAAAGCAGCGGAAATGACCCGCTTTCACGAATGCGCGTCTACAGATTGGCGCGTGAGCTTATGAATGAGGTGTGGTCTGATGCCGAAAAACTTAGGCATCACGCCGTGACGGAAAAGATATCGGGTCAGCTCTATGCAGCCGTCAGCTCAATTGCAGCCAATCTTGGTGAGGGTTATTCACGAAGTTCCTTGCGGGATCGCTCACGCTTTTTCGAGTACGGCTTGGGATCCGTCCGCGAAAGCATGATGTGGTACCACGCCGCCAGGCCGGTGCTTGGACCAGAAACGGTTCGCGAAAGGCTAGACAAGCTTGAGGAGGTTCGCCGTCTCCTCCTTGCAATAATCCCACGAGAGCGCGGAAAACTTATCAGGCCAGCCAAGCCGTGAAACGAATTCGGATCAAGGACTGCGGACTATTGCGGGGCTATTAGTTAGTCCTCAATCCGCAGTAGGTCCGCAGTCCTCAATTAGTCCGCAGTTCGGAGTAGCAGTTGGTCCGCAATCCTCAGCACTTAGTCCGCAATCCACAACCTCACCAATCACCGCGAAGTGACCTGCGCTAAGCGCCTGACGCTAATGGCCCCATGTGGTGCGAGTGGCCGCCAAAATTTGTAAAGGAACTTGTTCCACCCGTGCAATCCACGATCAGCCCTCCGCGCCACCGGAATCAATCGTCGCGCGGGAACAGCTAATAACCGGCGTCGCCAACGAAACCGCTTTCCATCGCCCGGCCGGTATTGCGCCCATCCAATTGAACCACTGAATCCGGCCGGCCCGAAATCGTCAGAATCGAGAACCTCTTCGACGAAGACACGGAGTGCCCCCTCGAAGGTGCCGAGCACATCGTGCATGGCGACGATGGCGCCGTCGACGAGGTACGGCTTGAACATGTCGAGATCCGCTTTTGCTCCTTCGTAGGTGTGATCACCATCGATCCAGAGAAAGCGAATCTGGTCCTTCCACTCGCGCGCCAGATCGTGTGAGTATGCGCGCTTGATCTCGACCTGCTCGAGGACGCCCGCCGTCCGCAGGTTATCGACGAAGTCGTCATAGGACGTCGCCTTGCCGCGAAGGTCGGGGTCAGTGCTGGATGGCGAAGTGTGGGGATCGACCGCGACTACGCGTCCGAGCCCGAGCTCGCGTGTTACGTAGGCAATCCCAACCGTCGACCGCCCCTTGAAGCTGCCGATCTCGAGATTTTTTCCCCGCGCCGGCGCGAGCGCGGCAGCAGCCATTACGAATCGCGCCTCTCGCTCCGAGAGATAACCCGTCGTCGCCGAGACGCGACGCCACCCCTGGTCAACGACCTCCTCGATGCGGTCGAGGTCGCGGATTGATCAGAGCTCCAGTTGAAAGTCGCCGCCCAGATCCTCGCGTATCGATCGAGTCGTGCGCGATCTGCTGTCGAACGACTGCACCAGAGCAAGAAGCCTGTGTCGCTCGAGCGGGAGCACGAGATGCGCGAGCGTAGCTCGCTGCAGCCGCGGCGGGAGAAACGGCATTTCGTCGTGAGACTTCCCGTAGACGATCAGAGCTCCGCCCGGCGTGAGCGGAAGTGTGGCGCCCTGCTCCACACTCTCGAGTGCCTCGCAAGATGCGACTGCGATCACGGGAAGATCTCCGCTCAGTGCGCTCGCTGCGTCTTCTACTGTGGCCGCGAAAGAAACATCGTGTCCGAATCCAAGTAACGTCTGCGCGAGTCCTTCGAGCAGCGCTACATCCGCGCCGACCAGAATCACTTTTGCCACTGCCGAGTTCCCTCACACAGCCAGTCGTTGAACCGCTTCTAGCTCCACGCCACTGATCTCGACTACCTTGCTCCGCGAGGAGAACCCGGACACGATGCACACATTGCGCCGCGGGATATCGAGAGCGCGGGAAAGAAAGTCGATTAGGGCTTCGTTCGCCAACCCTGCCGACGGAGGAGCTGTTACGCGCACCTTGAGGGAGCTGCCGTGCAGACCTGCGATCTCGTTCTTCGATGCTCGAGGTTGCAGATGGACCGCAAAACGGATTGCCTTCCCTGATCGATGCGCGGCGAAACCACTCACATCAGTCTGAACAGCAGTCCTTCGAGGATGTTGAGTAGGATGAAAGCGACGATTGGACTGATGTCGAGGCCGCCGAGGTTGGGGATGATGCGCCGGAACGGTGCCAGGATTGGTTCGCTCAGCTGGTAACTCCAGCGCACCCACGGCGAGTAAGTGGAGATAGGCAGCCAGGAGCTGATTACTCGCACGACTATCGCCGCCTTGAGAATCCAGAACGTCCAGCTCACCAACAGGTGGAAGATTCCAGCAGTTCCTTCCTGCGCGGCGAGCATTGATCTGACCACTTCCAGCCGCACCATGTCGACCAGCGTTAACAGCAGTATCCCGCCGATAACGACCGCGACAAGCGCCCACAGCGGAGCCGCGGCGGGAGTTCCGCCAGCGCGTACGACTCTTCGCTCAATCGGCGAGATGATCGGATCGACAGTCGAGCGACAAAAGCGCGCGACGGCGTTGAAGGGACTGATCTTTCTGGTGCGAACGGCCCAGTCGAGCACGCAGATCGCGCCGAACACGACCGCGATCGACAACAGCGCGGTACGCAGAATCTGGATTACTGCGTCCGTGCCGGCGAGGAAAGTATCCATCTACTGGAGCGTGGGTCTCATGCGCAGCTCCTTCACGAGGAATGCAAATCTATCCGCTGCTTCGTCGATCAGCTTGCTCGTAGGTTTGCCCGCCCCGTGTCCAGCCTTCGTCTCGATCCTCACCAGAACCGGATTGGCGCAGCTCTGAGCCGCCTGGAGCGTCGCCACGTACTTGAAGGTGTGCCCGGGAACGACGCGATCGTCGTGATCCGCAGTAAAAGCGAGCGTAGGCGGATAGCAGGTTCCGGGTTTGATGTTGTGTAAGGGTGAATACGCCCGCAGATATTTGAACTGGTCCGGATTCTCCGATGAGCC
>DASWCI010000259.1:0-5000 GCA_036390195.1 Gemmatimonadaceae bacterium | reverse complement strand
CGTCCACCACCGCCACCACCTTGTCCACCACCACCGCCACCCGGGCGACCGCCGCCACCTCCGCCTTGGCCGCCGGAAGAACCACCGCCGCCCATGCCGCCACCTCCACCGCCGGGACGGCCGCCGCCGGATCCGCCACCTCCAGATCCGCCACCGCCCTTCGCACCAAACTTCTCTTCCGTACCAGCCATTCTGCTACCCTCCGGAGTTGTTCGTTACTGGCGCAGCGACAAAAGCAACGCATGTGCCATATTAGGGACATGCAAGCACCAAACTCACTGCGTAATTCGCGCCACAATTAGGATTTCGTGCCAGCAAAACATTTTCGTCGCGCGAAACCGCTCGAGTCCGGCGCACGCGTAGCGCTCATTGCTCCCGCCGGTCCACTGCAAAAAGCTGAAGATCTTCCCCGCGCAGAGGAAAACGTTCGTAAGCTCGGTTGGAAGGCAGTCGTCGCGCCGCACGCCACGGAGCGTATCGGATACCTGGCCGGGAACGACCGCGACAGACTGAACGACATCAACAGCGCGCTGCGCGATCCGGAGATCGATGCGCTGTGGTGTCTGCGCGGTGGTTACGGAATCATTCGCATCCTGTCGGGCATTGATTACGACGCGATATCGAAGACACCGAAGGCAATCATCGGCTACTCCGACATCACCGCGCTCCACGCCGCAGTGCAGCGAAAATGCGGAGTCATCACGTATCACGGACCAACCGCGCGGGAACTGATGAGCGATTTCTCGCGCGATTCTTTTCAGCGTGCGGTCGTCAGCCAAAGGGATTCGTGCGGCACCGCAGCCAATGCGCGGGAGATCAATCCCGGCGCTGCTGAGGGGAGAGTCGTGGGCGGCAATCTGGCGGTGCTGGCATCTCTTTGCGGAACTGCGTTCATGTCGGATCTAACCGACGGAATCCTGATTCTCGAAGACATCAACGAACCCGTGTACCGCGTCGATCGGATGTTGCAGCAGCTCAAGCTCTCGGGGGCGCTGAATGGGTGTAAGGCGATTGCTTTCGGTGCGTGCGTTAAGTGTTCGGACGACGGAGGTGGTGGCGGCGGAAACCGCAGCTTTGACGACGTACTGGGTGAGATCTCCGACGAGCTGGGTGTGCCCTGCATCGCCGGTATTCCAGTCGGACACATCGATCAGCAGTGGACCGTCCCCCTCGGCGCGATGGCAGCGCTCGACACCGGAACGCGCACTCTCACCATCACATCCTATACATCCTGACGAATCTCATGACTCTAAAGACCGGGCAGGATCTGATCGACGAAGCGAAGCAGCAGATAGGAGAAGTGACGCCGAAGCAGGTGCGCGAGATGCAAGCGCGGAACGACCCGGTCGTATATCTCGACGTCAGAGAGCCCAATGAATGGAATCTCGGGCGTTTGCCGCAGGCGATCCACCTGCCGCGGGGAAATCTGGAGACAAAAGTCGAGGCATTGATCGACCGGAGTCAGCGAGTCGTGATTTACTGCGCGCGTGGAAATCGCTCTGCGCTTGCCGCACTGACGATGAAGCAGATGGGCTACGAGAACATCGCATCGATGGCTCGCGGAATTCAGGGGTGGGCTGAGATCAACGGCGAGATCGAGGGATGACCGGCGTAAGCGCGATCAAGGCGGAGACGTTCGAGATTCCGTGCAAGGACGGACTGACCATTCGCGGTGAAGTTTTCAGGGCGGAATCTCCTCACGGCTCCGTCATCATCTGTCACGGGTTCAAAGGATTCGCGCATTGGGCCTTCTTTCCCTACCTCGCGCGGAGGCTCGCCCAGGACGGGCTCACCGCGATCACCTTCGATTTCTCGGGCAGTGGAATCGGAGCCGATCGTGAAACGTTCACCGAGGCAGAAGCCTTTGCCGGCAACACGTTCTCGAGAGAGCTCGATGACCTCGAGCTCGTCGAGGACCTAGCGCGGAGAAAGAAGTGGATCAACGGAAAATTCGGTCTGTTCGGACACTCACGCGGTGGGGGAACCGCAATCATTTACACCGCAGCCGCGGACTCGAATGTGAATTCACTCGTCACCTGGTCGGCGATCTCGTATCCGAACCGATGGTTGCCCGAGAATGTCATCACCTGGCGCAAGCGCGGCTACACCGAGATCACGAACTCACGCACGGGACAGGTGATGCGTCTCGACACGGACTTGTTGGATGATGTCGAGCTGCACGCAACGACGAAGCTCAACATCGAAGCTGCGGCGGCGAAAGTAAGAGTGCCGTGGCTCATAGTTCACGGGACAGCGGACGAGACAGTACCCAGCTCCGAGGCGGAGCATCTTCACTCGCTGTCGCGAGGAGTGAGCACGCTTCGTCTCATCAGGGATGCGAATCATGGCTTTGACGCAAAGCATCCACTGAACGAAGTGCCACCCGCTTTGGAGAAGGTCGTGTCGGAGACCGCAAAGTTCTTCGTCCGCAACGCGACGCCGCAATGATGTGAGCGAAGTCCAAAGAGGTGGCGGTGTGGATGGACTGGCGACGCTCCTCGCCAATCCTGCGATCCAGAAGCTGCGCGCCGCTTTGGAGTCGCGCCGCGCAGTAACAGTTGCGGCCGAGGAGGGTGTGCGACGAGCCGCTGTCGCGCTGGTCTTTCGAGCGGGAGAAGGTGGCTCGCCGGAGCTCCTGTTCGTCAAGCGCGCCGAGTATACGGGCGATCCGTGGAGTGGTCAGATCGCTTTTCCCGGCGGGCGGGAAGAAGCGAGCGACACATCGCTGGCCGAAACAGCGATCAGGGAGACGCGCGAGGAGACAGGGATCGATCTCGTCCGCGACGGTCAAATAATCGGAACGCTTGATGATCTCCGTCCGCGAACTGTCAGGCTACCCGCCGTCCTTGTCCGGCCGTACGTGGTCCTGCTCGATCACGCGGCGCCACTGGCTCTCAGCGCCGAGATCGCGTTGGCGTTCTGGATTCCGTTCGGCTCACTCGCTCACACCGAATCGTGGCGCGAAGACACAGTTTTTGCTCGTGGGATTCAGATCAACGCGCGCGTCTTTCGCCATCAGGACCATGTGATCTGGGGGATGACGGAGCGCATTCTGGCGCAGTTGATGACGCTGTTGGAGTGAGCGCGACACATCGAGACAGAGTCGCGATCGAGACAGAGTCGCGCCGGAGTACTGCGCTTACTAGCGATCCAGTTCGAGAACCACAAACGTGCCCGGAATCATTGGCGGGCGAGGTCGCGGGTGATCCGCCGTCGGCGCGGGCGCCGGTCCGAACTCGGCCGTTACCGTGTAGAGGCGATGCGTTTTCGGGTTGACCGCCATCGTCCGTGCGCCGCGCTGAGTGGGCACTGTCTCGACGACAGTGTACTTGTCCGGCGTGTCCTCGTGGATGACGGTAATCGTACCCTCTCCGTTCGACGTGAAGGCGAGCTGAGTGGCCGGGTCGAATCCGGCGGCGTCGACCCCGGCGCCTACAGTCGGACTGGCGACAACTTTTCCGCTCCGCATGTCGACGATCGCCATGGTCTTGTTGCCGCAACCCGCAAACAGCCGCTGGTGCGCGCGATCGATCGCCAGCCCACTCGGCTCCTCGCACGGTGCGAGCGGCCACCGGGCCAGCACCGCCAGAGTCTTCGGATCGAAGACCGCGATCTCGCTCTTGTCCTCGATGTTCGCGTAGATCTTTCCGCCATCACTTACCGCAGTTTCCGGCTTGCCTCCGAGATCGACGGTGCCGATGACGGTGCCGTTCGTTGCGTCGATCGCCGTAGCGTTCGACGTGCCGCCGTTGAACGTGAACACGCGCCTCGTCGCGGGATCGTAGAGAATCGCGTCCGGGTTTCTCGCGGGAATCTTCACCACCGCGATCGGAGCGAGTGTCTTGTAGTCGAAGATCGTCACGCTGGAGTCGCGCCCGTTGCTGGTGAATCCGCGATTGAGCTCAGGTGCGACAACGACTCCGTGAATCCCCAGCGTGTTAGGGATGTCACCGATGACGGAATCGCGCGCCAGATCGATGACCATCGCGTGCGTTCCACGCGAAACGAAGAGGCGATTGCTCGCTGTGTCGACGGTGATGTAATCCCAACCGCCTTCACCGCCGGTATTGATACGATGGATGACGTGGTAGCCGGGCGCCTGCGCGAGCAAGATCGGCGAAGCGGCGAAAATGAACGCCGACACAGCGCCAAGCGACAACAGAAATTTCGATTTCACCGTTCTCTCCGAATCGTGATTGCCTAATAACCGATCGACGGCTTACGTCAGGATTACGCCCTTCTTCACTCGCCTGCTGAATCGTGTTTTTCCGCGGCGACCCCGGGTGGGAGTCCGGGCGGCGGTTGCTGGAGCTGAAGGATCGGAGCTTCGTGGATGATTTTTCCGCCGATGTAGGCGGTGCGGGCCACAGTGCTCGCGGCGGCGAGCGAGCCGATCACTACCCCCGCGCGTATCCAACCCGGAATCAAATCGGCGGGCCTTTTGAGCAATCGCCACAGTGAGTAAGCGCCGAACACTCCGACGACGAGTATGACCCAGAGCGCGAGGGTGGCCGCGTCTTTGTGCGAATCGATCACACCGGAGTGGATGTACCAGGGGTCGTTCAGTGCTTGGTCGGCCTCATTGCCGGTGAAGTAAACCGGGTAGACGAAAATACCGGCAGCGGTGAGCGCGCCCATCGCCGTAAGCCACAGCCCTCGGCGACCCAACAGGAGCGCCAGAATCGTCAAGGCGAGCGCTGAGACACTGAGCACCACTGGAAAGTGATTGATGAGGAGGTGCGCATATGGCCAGGTGAACATTCTGTCGTCGTCTCGCCGTGTCAGTCCTGGGGTGTGACGGAAGCGGAGCTCTCAGCGAGAAGCTTACGGGCCAATGGGGGCAGTTGCTGCGCGCGCCCTTGTGAAAAGCAACTCCTGAGAGGCGAACACACCTAATTCAGGCGTGAATTACCGTTGCGTCAAAAGTTAGGATGTACTAACTTATTTCGTAGTTTCTCAATAAACCAGAGTCCTTTTTGGCGATCCAACTAGATCAGAGG
>DASWCI010000258.1:0-11411 GCA_036390195.1 Gemmatimonadaceae bacterium | reverse complement strand
ATGATGAAAAACGTCACGAACATTGCCTGCTGTTGCGTCTCGACGAGTGTCGAGATGAAGAGGCCGATGCCGAGCGCGGCGAGCAGGTAAACAGCGGCCGCGCCGAAGACTAACGGAATGCTGCCGAGCATTGGAATGTGGAACACGAATCGCGCTACGAGGAGTCCGAGCGTTAGCTCGATCAGTGCGATTACCCAGAATGGGATCAGCTTCGCCGCCATGAAAACGCTTTGGGAGAGCGGTGTCACGCTCAGCTGATCGAGCGTCCCCAACTCCTTCTCGCGAACGATGTTCATCGCCGTCATCAGCGTTCCAACGACCGTAACGAGCTGCACGAGAATTCCCGGCACCATGTAGTCGCGGTAATTGAGATCGGGATTGTACCAGCCGCGAGCGCGAACCTCGATCGGTTGAGAGTTAGCGGTGATATTTGCTGCGCGTTCTGGTGACGATGGCTCCAGTTGGAGACCGGCAGGTACAACAACACGACCCGAGGTTGTCGGAGTGCTGGTAAGGATAGGCCGCAAGTCCGTGGCGAGCTCGTTGGCATACGCCCCGATGATCTGCGCCGCGTATGACTGTGTCACCCCCGCGGCCGCCCCGTCTTCCGCATTCAGCACCAGCTGCACTTCGGCCGAGCGAGTGCGGACGATGTCGCGCTCGAAATCAGTGGGGATGCCGAGGATCACGTCGGTCTTTCGCTCGAGCATCCACTGATTCCCGACTTCGGTAGAGGGTGAGGAGCCGACGACGACGAAGCGACGCGATGCCTGCAGACGGTCCACGAGGCCGCGCGACGTCTCGCTATGATCCCGATCAACTACGTACATGCGCGCGGTCTTGACCTCGAAGGTCGCCGCGTTGCCGAGCAGCAACAGTTGAATGATCGGCACCAGCATCAGCTGCGCTACCATGAAACGATCGCGGAAAATCTGCAGGAATTCCTTGCGAAGCAGATATCGAAGCGACTGCACGGTTATTCCATGCGCGGCTTGAAGCTTCTCATCGCCGCCGCGAGCAGGAGTAACGCCATGGCCGACAGTATCAATGTCTCACGCCAGAGTATCGTGAGCCCCACGCCCTTCAGCATGATGCCGCGCGCGATCACGATGAACCAGCGCGCCGGAACTACGTAAGTGAATGGCACGAGCCAGCTCGGCATGCTCGCGATCGGAAATATCATCCCCGAGAGCAACGTATTGGGGAGCATTGTCCCGAGCAGTGCTGTCAGCATTGCGGCGCGTTGTGATGATGTAACGGCTGCGACCAGAACCCCGAGCGCGAGGGACACGAGTGTATAGAGGATGCTTTCGGCGAGCAGGAGGGCTATGCTCCCGCGAAACGGAACGTGAAACACCGCCCACGCTGCGAGCAGGGCGGTCAGGACATTCGCAAACGCAAGCACGAGGTAAGGCAGGACTTTGCCGACGATGATCTGTTGAGGCTTTAGCGGTGAGACGAGCAAGACCTCCATCGTTCCGCGCTCCTTCTCGCGCGAGAGAGAGATCGCCGTCATCAAAGCCGAGACGAGTACAAGGACGAGGGCGATAAGTCCGGGCACGAACAGGTTGACGCTCTCGAGCGTTGGATTGAATCGCATGCGAGTTTCGGTCACGATCTGCACGCGTCGATTTTGGGCGGTCAGCTCGGCCTGGTACGATGCGATGACGGCTCTCGTGTAATTCAGGTAGGTGGTTCCGGTGTTCGGATCGGACGCATCGATGGCGACGAGCAGGCGGGCTGGCTCGGCACTCTTCAGATGGCTGGCGAAATCGGGATCGAAGATCAGTGCGATGTCCGCGCTTCCGCGTCGGAATAGAGGCTCGATGGTGTTCGGGCTTTGACTCGTAGCCACGATGCGGAAGCGATTGGTCGATATGAACCGCGATTGCAGCTCGAGCGTCGCGTGATCCGGAGTCGGATCGACGACTACCATCCGAATGTCGCGTACATCGCTGCGGAGTGCGTAACCAAACAGGATTACCTGCACCAGCGGCATCATCAGCAGGATCGTCAGCGTTTGCCGGTCCCGCAGGATGTGATGAAGCTCTTTTACGACGAATGCCCGCAATGCGTTGAGATTCACGCCGCCTCTCCTTTCGTCGCTGAGCGCGCAAGTCGCACGAAGACGTCGTCCACGCTGTCGGCACCAAATTTCTCCTTCAGCTCCGTTGGACTGCCTAACGCGGCAATCCTTCCATCCACCATGATCGAGATCCGATCGCAGTACTCGGCCTCGTCCATGTAGTGCGTCGTCACGAAGACAGTGGTTCCACGCGCCGCCGCAGTGTAGATCAGCTCCCAGAACTGACGGCGAGTGATCGGATCGACTCCGCCCGTTGGCTCGTCGAGGAACACGATTTTGGGCTCGTGAAGCAGTGCAACGGAAAAGGCGAGCTTCTGTTTCCAACCGAGGGGAAGTCTGCCGACGAGATCGTCGGCGTTCGAGCTGAGGCCCAGCGTCTCGAGCATTGTGTCCGTTCGCTTAGCGATGTGCTCCGGCGCTAGCCCGTAGATCCCGCCGTAGAGGCGAATGTTCTCCCGCACGGTGAGGTCGGCGTATAACGAAAAGCGCTGGCTCATGTAGCCGATGTTGCGGCGGATGCGATCGCGCTGTGTCCGAATGTCGAAGCCCGCGACATGCGCAACGCCTTCGCTTGGCGCGAGCAGTCCCACTAGCATCTTGATCGCGGTGGTCTTTCCGGCACCATTGGCGCCGAGGAACCCAAAGACCTCTCCGGCTTTCACATCGAAGGTGATGTGATCGACGGCGACGAACGATCCAAAGCGCCGGGTGAGGTCGCGGGCGTCGACGGCAAAGCCGTCGGTCCCGCCGGTTGCGTCGGCCGTCCCGGTTACCGTTGGGCGCGCTGAGGAATTCACGCCGCCGTCGCCGTTGGACGGGGAGGGGGAGGGGGAGGGGGCGCTGAACCCATCAGTTCCATGAAGCTGTCCTCGATTCCGGCGGCGATCGGACGCGTTTCGACATCTTCCTGCCCGCGACTCGCGAAGTACTCCCGCAATTCCGCCGCGACAGCCTCGGGCGATGCGTCACTGCGCCGGTCAGTGTAGTGCAGCTCGTCTCCGAATAGGTAGACCGCGCGAGCGTGCGGAAACTTGCGGAGGCTTTGAAGCAGCTCGAACCGGTTAGCTCCGCGGACAGCAACCAGGGGCAATGTGTAGCGTGCTCCAATCGAGCGAGGCGGATCGACCTCGAGAATCTTTCCCCCATGAATGAGCGCAACGCGATCGCATCGCAGCGCTTCATCCATGTAGGGAGTCGATACGACAATTGTCAGCCCCGACGCTTTGAGATTGCCGAGCTGATCCCAGAACTCACGCCGCGACACTGCATCCACTCCTGTAGTGGGCTCGTCGAGAAGCAGAATGTCCGGCCGGTGCACGAGCGCGCATGACAGCGCGAGCTTCTGCTTCATTCCCCCGGAGAGAGCCTCCGCTCTCCGATCACGAAACGGCTCGATTTGCTTGTATATCGGTGCGATCAGCTCGTAACCTTTCTCGACTGTTGTTCCGAACACCGCCGCGAAGAATTCCAGATTCTCCGCCACGCTCAAGTCGGGATACAGTGCAAACCCACCAGGCATATAGCCAACACGCGATCGGATTTTCCAGAAATCCTTGACGACATCCAGGCCGAGCACGGTGGCGGACCCGGTGTCGGGGATGAGCAGCGTGGTGAGAATGCGGAAGAGCGTGGTCTTCCCCGCGCCATCAGGTCCGACCAGCCCAAACAGCTCGCCTTCGCTTACATCGAGCGAGACATCGTCGAGAGCCTTGACCGGCCCAAAAGATTTACCAAGAGCGCGGACTTCTACGGCGTTGGTCACGAAGGTCGCGCCGCTGGTACTGGTCCGAGCGTGAGATCCGCGGGCATCCCGATCTTTAGCACGCCCTTTGGATTCGGGACGTAAACCTTGACTGCGTATACGAGATCGGCGCGCTCATCGCGCGTCTGGACCGGTGTTGGAGTGAACTCCGCCTTCGTCGATACCCAGCGCACAATGCCAGGCAGCGTCAGGAGTCTGCCGCCTCCCTGATCGACATGTACCTGGACCTGCTGTCCCAACTTCACTGACGCGAGCTGTTTTTCCGTCACGTAGGCGCGCAGGATCAACGTGTCGACGTCGGCGATCTTGTACAGCGGTTCGCCGGACTGAACTACTTCTCCCGTTTTTACGTAAGTCGCGAGGACTGTTCCCGCTTCCGGGTTGATCACTTTGCTCTTGGCGATCTGATCGCTGATCTGAGCAACGCGTGCCGCGCTCGACGACACCTCGCGCGACACGCTCTGCTGCTGTGCCTTCGCCGCCTCGATCTGTGCAACGAGGGTCTTGTAATCGCGCTCCGCCTGATCCCGCTGTTGTGCGGTCGCGGCGCGCTGCTCGAAGAGTCGTTGCATACGCTGATAGTTGCGGAGGGCGATTCCGAGTTGCGCCTGATAGACGCCGATCTGTTTGCCGGCTTCCGCCACACGCGCTGCTGTCACTTGCTGCTGCGCCACCAGCTGCGCCCGCTCCAGCCCCAACTGAGTGGTATCGACGATGCCAACGATTTCACCCACGCGCAGGATGGATCCCTCGACTGGCGTGAAGAGGGTAAGTTGTCCGCTAGCCTGGGCCGATACAGAAACCTCATCTGCCTCGAAGTTTCCATATGCGTCAGGAGTCTTTGTCCTGTGACACGCGACAGCGAAACTGAGCGCGAGGCCGACGGCGGAGCGCGATAGAGTAGCCAGACGCATCAGCGAACCTCGACGCCCAGCGTGTTGAGGAACCGCGCGCGAGCCTGGGCAAGCTCCACGCGGTGCAGCGCACGTGCGGTGCGCGCGCTGAGCACGTCCGTCTGTCGGTCTACGTACTCGGCGGAAGTCACTACTCCCTCATTGAACCGCGCCCGAGTTTCCACCAGAATGCTCTCGCGCAGTGCGACGATCTCATCGTCATCGCGAACAGCCGCCTCGAGACGATCAATTGAGGCCAGATCCTGCTCGACGCCGCGTCGGACATCGTTGGTGAATTCCTGTTCCTCCGCGGTGATGATCTGGCGTTGCAGGGCGAGAATCTGGCGATCCCGTTGTCCCGTGCCCCACGTCCATGGCGACCACTGTAGCTGCAGGCCACTGAGCCAGTAGCTGTCGAACCTCGTGCTCAGTGGATTGAGACCGGGTCGTCCGTAACCGGCGCGCCCGAATGCGGAAATGCGCGGCAGATCCTGCGCTTTGCGCGCACGCTCCTGCTGCTCGAGCACAGCTCGCGAGCGGGCGAATTGCTCGTACTCCGGACGCGATCGTAGAATCGGCAGGGAATCCCGTGCGCGAGCGACTTCTGCAGCGAGATCGGTTGTGGAAAGCAGCGTCGTGCTGTCGAAAGATTTTCCGGTGAGATCGGAAAGGATCGCCATCGCTGCACGTCGATTGGCAGCCGCCTCTGTTAGTGACTGGCGGCGACGCAACACCTCGGCGCGAAGCGCCTTTTCTTCGCTTGGCAGGGCGGTGCCTTCGCGCACCCGAGCTGCTGCAACGCGGTGCTGCGCCTCGAGGTCAGTAATCGTGTGCTCAAGCTCGGCGATCTGCGACTGGGCCTCGAGCGTGGCGAAAAAAGCATCGCTCACATTCTGGCGCAACGGGTACAGCTCGGCGCGCAACCGCGCTACCGATTCGGCTAGTTGAGCATCTTCGACGGCTCGACGGGGCCCGATAGTTGGATCGTACAGCTTCTGTCCAGCGGCCAGATGTGCGTCATAAGTGTCGTGCGGAGGAGTCGGCGGTGAGACTCCGCCCGGCAGGACGATCGGAATTCTCGCGACATCGGACTGATATTGCGCCTGTCCCTCAACTGTGAGAGTCGGACGCCGCTCGGCCGTGAGATTCTGCTGCCGCAGGCGCGATTGCTCCACGAGCAGAGCGAGCTCGCGGCCGCGCGGACTGCGCATGACAGCGGTGTCCTGAAGGGCGCCAAGGCGGAGGGAATCCGACAGCATCGACCTAGAGCTGTCGACGATTTGGGAGGCGGCACTCGAGAACGGCGTGAGCGCGAAGAAAACGATGAGAACGGCGGGGCGATTGGTCATGGCCTCAGTGCCGCGCGGAAAAATTCGGGGAGCTCCTTCTTCCGCTGTTCGATGAAGCGCATGAAGGACGCGTCGTCCATGCCCAAGACGATTGATAGCATTGGCCTGGCGGCAAAGGGGAAAATGCATAGCGAGATCAGATTGATCACGAACTGCTGCGGCTTGATGGGTCGCATGGTGCCCTCGCGGACGCGCTCGTTGATCTGTCGCTCGAGGGTCTTGAGGAGAGCAGGCATCACCTGCTGAGGGTCGGCGCCCATGACGCCAGAGAGGAGCTGCTGCACGCGCTCGGGGTGGTGATGCAGCTCAGAGATCACGTAGCCCGGAACGAACAGGTTCTGCGACAGGTTGTCGAGATAGATCGCAATCAACCTCTCGATCTTTTCGTCGAGCGACATCTCGGCGCCCAGCGCCTGGGTGAGGGCAGGGAAAATGCGCGAGGCGATCTGCTGGAAGACGGCGGCGCTGAGGCGCTCCTTGCTGCGGAAGTAGTAATGGAGCAGCGCCTGATTAACCCTGGCCTCGTGTGCGATCTCCTGCATGCGCGCGCCGGCAGTTCCACGTCGCAGGAACACGGCGCGAGCGGCCTCGAGGATCCGCTGCTCGGTGGCTGCCTCGCGTTTTGCCCGCGATTTTCTAGTTGTCGGCCTGCGTCGCCGTTTAATCATTGAGTTTAATCAAACAGTTAACCCAGGGTATAATAAACGCGAACATGCATTCCGCAAGTCAGACTTAAGAACAACTACGCTGCTGCCCGCTGCCCGCTGCACGCTGTTTCGCTATCCGCAACAATCTGGCGGGACCGCACTACGCGGCTTCCGGCAAAGCAGTTGACTGTGCTTTGATCAGTGCCAGTGAGGTCCCGACGTTTGAGCGGGTCGCGATCGGCGAGCAGCGGGCGGCAGGTAGCGCGGCCAGTTGTCTTGCTTTTCTGGTGGCGGCTGACCCCATTCCGAAACTAGGTTATGGCAGGCGCCGAATGTTTGGTTACTATAGAAATCCGTTACCGACAGAGGAGACACCATGACTACCGCAGCTCCCACCACCACCGCCGCCGTCGCTGAGGAGCTCGTCTCCTTTTGCAAAGCAGGTCGCTACATGGACGCGGTCAACACGCTTTATTCGCCGGACATCGTCAGCGTCGAATCGATGGGGAACGAAACGATGCCTCGCGAAATGAAAGGAATTGACGCGATCCGCGGAAAGGGCGAATGGTGGGCTGACAACAACGAGGTACATTCTGCCACCGTCGCAGGGCCTTTCATCGGCGATGACCAGTTCGCCGTTTATTACAGCTTTGACTCGACGTTCAAGCCGACCGGCCAGCGTAATGTGATGGAAGAGATGGCGCTCTATACTGTGAAGGACGGTAAGGTCGTTCGCGAGCAGTTTTTCTATAACCCGCAGCACACCTGACGATCGAACGCGGTCACGCTGACGACTCCGCGCTGACGGAAGCGTTGATCGCTGATGTGGCATCGGCGGCCGCCGATGCCACATCTCCTCCGCGCGTTCCATCAGCATCTCAACGCGCTGCGATCGAAGCACCCGCCAAGCCCGTTCTCGTCCTCGCCGGCCCGGGCGCGGGAAAAACTTTTTGCCTTATCGAGCGCGTCCGCTTCCTTGTCGACAAGCTCGAAATCGATCCCGCGCGGATATGCGTATTCACGTTCACCAATAAAGCGGCGGGCGAGATTGCCGAACGACTGGAGAGCGAGCTCGGCGCACGCGTAGAACGCGTGAAGCGCGGAACCATCCACGCTTTTTGTACCGAGCTCCTGCGCGAGTTCGGTGAGCAGGTTGGTCTGCAGCTTGGCTTCGGGATCGCTGATGACGACGATCAGCTGGCAGTTCTGCGTCACTTGAAGGTCCCGCAGAAACTCCGCAAGAGCGTGCTCGAAGCCTTTGCGCGATACCGCTTTTGCAATGAGCCGCTAGGCCGGCGAGACCGCAAAGTTTACGACGAGTATCGAGACATCATGGCTCGCCGAAACATGGCCGACTTCGATACGCTGGTGCTGAAAACGGCGGAGCTGTTTCGCATTGCCTCTGTCGGTGCGGAGCTGCGAGGACGCTGGGATGCGGTCCTCGTCGACGAGTTTCAGGATTTGAATCGTATTCAGTACGCCGTCATCCGTCAGCTCGCTAGCGGACATCGCCATGTCTTTGCCGTCGGCGACGACGAGCAGTCTGTCTACTCATGGACCGGCGCTGATCCAAAAATATTTCGCACTTTCGCCACCGATTTCGAGATCGACTACGACAGCGTGATCCATTTGGACGACAACTGGCGTTGCCCGCCGGCGGTACTCGACCTCGCCAGACGCCTGATCGCCCTCAATGAACCCATCTTCAAAGATCGAGCGCCCCAGGCGGCCAAGCACGAGTCGAGCTTTCCGGTGAGCGCCTTTGGGTTCGCAAACGATCAAGCCGAAACAAACTGGATCATCAACGATCTCAGGCGCGATCGGGCGGCACATGACGGCACGCTCGCGTGGGGCGACGTCGCACTCCTGTACCGCAGACACAAGATCGGCAGCGAGTTGGAGGCCGCTCTGCTCAATGCGGGAATTCCGTGCTGTCTGGCCAAAGGACGAGCCATGACAGACGACAAAGTCGTAGCCTATACGCTCGCCGCGTTGCAGGTGATCGCCTATCCCGGGGACGAAATTCAGCAGGAGCGGTTCTACCAAACGGTGCTTCCGTCCGCGCTGTTCGATAGCGCGCGCGCGCGGGCGGATGAAAGCGGGCGCGGGATCGTTCAGCAGCTCGAGCACATGGCGCGGACCCTTCCGCACGAGGATGGTGACAGGAAAAAAATCTGGCGCGGACATTACTCACTTCAGAACCTGAGCGCCCTGGGAAAGCGTCACACATCGCTCGCGGCACTGGTCGAGGACATCCTGTCGGAAAAGGTCGGCACTTACCGCACGGTGCTGGAAGAGCATCAGGAGGAGCTGAGCGATCCGGCCGAGCACGAGGAAGTGGCAAGGCTGGGCGAACGGATCGAGCGAACCATCACCGACGGCAGATCCGTTTGGGTTCCCCGAGTTGGGGGCGTCGAGATCCCAGCGAGGAGAATGCTATTGGAGATGGGAGTGCGTGTCGTTGATCTCGGCGGCGCGCCCAGACCAGATGCGGAGCCTATTCTCCCAGGCCATCTGCCCCAGCTAGGTCTCGCGCTTGGTCTGTTCAAGACCGCGCAGCTCGTTCGCACGCGCACCTTTGCCAACACTTTCGACGACTTTACCGCGGTAGACATCGAGACCACCGACAAAAACATCGCGCGCGCGGAGATCGTTGAAATTGCGGCGGTAAGAGTGCGGCACGGCAGAATGGTGGACGAGTATCGGACATTTGTGAAGCCCCGTGTCCCGATCAGTGCGGGGGCGCTCGCACAACACAAGATCTCTGAAAGCGATGTGGCCGACGCGCCTTACTTCGAAGCTGTTTGGCCGGCCTTCCGCGAGTTCTGCGGGCGCGATCTTCTCGTGGCGCACAACGGCTATCAGTTCGATTTCCCAATTTTGCGCCGCATGTCGGCAAAGCTTCCGCGCGGCGCTGACTTCTTCACCTACGATACGCTGCCACTTGCGTATACGCTCTTTCGGACGAGCTGCAAACTTCCTTACCTCGCCAGGCACTACGGCATTCCTACAGGGCAGTCTCACCGCGCGCTGGACGATACACGCGCGCTTGCACAGCTGATACCGGCTCTAAGCGCGACAAAGGTTGCATGCGCGCGCAAGACAGCCATGGTACATCTTCTCGATCAACTCGGCGTTGCGCTTGCGTTGAGCAACCACGAAACGTTGTGCGGCGAGGCAGTGAAGTTCCTCGAGTTTGTTCCGCGCTACGCGTTCCGACGGCAGAGCGACTGCCTGGACTTCTATAGATCGGAACGCGACGTGTGCGGAGATGGCAGCCTTCCGACCGTCGATCGACTAATTACACTGCTGGGGGGCCAGCAGCTAATGGCGCGCTTCCGCACCGAGCGCTCGGCGGACAAGAGGTACCCCGAGACAATGGGAAGGCTCCGGTCTCTTATCGACACGTGCTGCGAAGGTCAGTTGCCTGCGCAGATCTGCGCGTTCCTCGAGAAAGTCGTTCTCTCCAAGTACGACAAGAGTGTGGACACCGCTAAGACCCGCGTAAATCTGCTGACCCTGCACTCGACAAAAGGGCTGGAGTTTTCGCGCGTTTACATCGTCGGTGTCGAGGACGAGCTGTTCATGCCGCTTCCACCGAGCGGCTCATTGTCGAAGCTCGAGGTCGAAGAGGCCCGTCGGCTTCTGTATGTCGGGATGACTCGGACCATCGATCGACTGGTGATGACGCGGGTGAAGTCGCGGGCCGAGAGATCGACGGGCGGACACCGGTTCCTTGATGAGATGGGCATAACGCCAAAGGCCTAACGAAGTGTCGCACGCGTAACGCGCCAAATAGTATTGCCGACGTCATCGGCTACCAGCAACGCACCGCTCCTGTCGATGGCTACTCCGACGGGGCGTCCCATTGCATCACCATTCCCTCTGACAAAGCCGGTCAGCACGTCGATCGGTTGACCACTCGGCCTGCCGTGAGAGAAGGGAACGAAGATCACCCTGTAACCGCTGAACGGCTTGCGATTCCACGAGCCGTGCTGCCCGACGAACATGCCCTCGTGGAATTGCGGCGGTAGCGCTCTCGCTCCCGACCAGGTGAGGCCGAGCGAAGCGGTGTGGGACCCGAGCGCATAGTCGGGGACGATCGCGCGCTCGACGAGTCCCAGGCGCTGCGGCTCAATTCGATGATCGACGTGTCTGCCGTAATAACTGTACGGCCAGCCGTAAAATCCGCCGTCACGAACCGAGGTCATGTAATCCGGTACGAGATCGCTGCCGAGCTCGTCACGCTCGTTCACCGCCGCCCATAATGTGCGACTCTCAGGCTCCCAGGCGAGACCCACTGCGTTGCGCAGTCCCTTTGCGAAGACACGATGCTGTCCGGTTACACGATCGACTTCCCAGATGGCCGCCCGTCCCTCCTCGTGAAGGATTCCATTCTCCGCGGCATTGCTATTTGACCCGACCGATGCGTATAGCTTCGATCCGTCCGGACTCACGATCACAGTCTTCGTCCAGTGATGGTTGATCCGCCCCGCCGGCAGATCCACGACCTTGACTCCGGGCGCCACGATATTCGTGGCACCAGTGGTGTAGGGAAAGCGCACGATAGCGTCGGTGTTCGCGACATAAAGAGCATCACCGACGAGTGCCATTCCGAACGGAGAGTGTAAACCGGACAAGAACACCGAGCGCGTGTCAGCGATCCCATCTCCG
>DASWCI010000257.1:0-2467 GCA_036390195.1 Gemmatimonadaceae bacterium | reverse complement strand
GATGAGATATACTGCTATGATGGGCGCGGCGACCTGAGCGAGCTTTACGCCGTACTTCGCGTCGAGGAATTTTGGCAGCCAGTAGAGGTAGAACCACCAGACAGGATCTGCCATCAACTTGCCGACGATGAACGCCCACGTTTGTCGATACCCAAAGAGACTGACCCAAGGCACTCTCGGCGGCGCGATCGAACTATCGGCCCCCTGAGGCGGGTTCCGATAGAACGGGATCCAGAGCGCAAGCCAAAAAAAACCAAGCGCGCCCGTCGCAACGAACGCCCATTGCCATCCCCACCGTAGCGCAATCCATGGTACGAGCAGCGGCGTCAGGATCGCCCCGGTGTTCGTGCCGGCGTTGAAAATTCCTGTCGCCAATGCGCGCTCGTTTTGCGGGAACCACTCCGCCACCGCTTTGATAGATCCAGGGAAGATCGCCGACTCGCTCACGCCAAGCATCGCGCGCGCGAAGGAGAATCCCGCTGCGGTTCTTGCGAACGCATGTGCGATGGCGGCGAGGCTCCACGCAACCACGGCTGCAGCCATCCCGCGGCGAACACCGATCCAGTCGATCACCCGACCGGCGATCAGGAACCCGAACGCGTACGCGAAACTGAACCACGAAACGATGTCGCCGTAGTCGGTCTCGGTCCATCGCAACTCGCGCTGGAGCGTCGGAGCGAGGATGCCCAGCACCTGACGGTCTACGTAGTTGATCGTCGTCGCGACGAAGAGCAGCCCGCAGATAATCCATCTGTAGGATACTACGCGTTCCGTATCGACGGCTTCGGTCACTCGCTAACCGTTTTCGATTCGGACGACGGGGACGGACCCGCGATTCCTTCCCAGAGCCCGTGCAGGTACATCGCTCCCAGCGCGCGATCGTACAGCCCGTACCCCGGCTGACCGGTTTCGCCCCAGATCATGCGTCCATGATCGGAGCGAATCGGGCCGGCAAAACCAGTGTCGTGCAGGGCCGCTAGCACCGAGCGCATATCGATGTCGCCCCGATCCGATGGATGCGCCGTCTCCTGGAAAGCGCGCTCGCCAGTCCGCCTGATGTTGCGGCAGTGCGCGAAGTGGATGCGGCCCTTCGCGCCGAGGCAGCGAATGATAGCCGTTAGATCGTTTTTGGCGTCGGCGGCAAGAGATCCGGCGCAAAATGTTATGCCGTTCGCCGGATCGTCGACGATTTCGGTCACACGCTCGAGCGCCGCGCCGTTAGTAATTATCCGCGGCAAACCAAAAATCGACCAGGGAGGATCATCCGGATGCAGCGCCATACGCACGCCAGATGACGCGGCGACAGGAACGACGCGCTCCAGGAAGTAAGCCAGGTTGTCCCAAAGTTTATTCTCGTTCACCGAGCGATAAGCGTCGAGAAGTTTTCTAAGCTCTTCCGCGCTGTAGGCGGTCGCCCATCCAGGAAGGTCGGCTGTTCCTCGCGAGAGGTCGATTTTGGCGAGCGCAGCGTGGTCGTATGCAAGCGCCGTCGAGCCGTCATCGAGGCGCAACGCGAGGTCAGTGCGAGTCCAGTCGAATACTGGCATGAAGTTGTAGCACAGGATCGGCACACCCGCACGACCCATGTTACGGACGCTGTCGCAGTAGTTGTCGATGAGACGGTCGCGTGTGTCGCGGCCAAGCTTGATGTCCTCATGAACCGGAATGCTTTCGATGACCGCGAGCGGCATGTCGTGTCGCTCCACCTCGTCGCGCAGCTTCGCAAGGCGATCCAGCGGCCATGGCTGCCCTGGGGGAATGTCGAAAAGAGCTCCAACGATTCCGCGTACGGCCGGAATCTGTCTGATGTACGAAAGCGGAATCGGGTCGCGCGGCCCGAACCATCGGAAGGTGATCATCGTCTGGACACGCCTGAAGATCGCGATCCTGATCGACTCGTCACCGCGACACTCTCAGGCTCACACCACGCAACAGTTGCTCGACTTCACCGCGGGTAACGAGACAGAAATCTCCGGGGATACTGTGCTTCAGTGCCGAGAGGGCGGTTGCAAAGCGGATGGCGTCGTCCCAGCTACGATTCTCGAGACGGCTCACGATCAACCCAGCGCTGAAGGCGTCGCCGGCACCAATGCGATCAACGACCTCCACTTCGTAGTTTGGCGCGCGGTAGATCTTATCATCCGCGATGACGATCGCGCTCCAGTTATTCAAGAAAACCCGTGGGTTTTCGCGCAGCGTGATGGCGACGGCACGCAGGTCGAACCGCTTGTCGAGATCGCGCGCGACACGCGCATACGAGTCGGCGTCGACGTGCTCGTACCGATCACTCGTCTGAGCGCCAATGCCGAAGACTACCCGCGTGTCCTCCTCCGTCGTTATGAGGACATCCACGTACTGCATCAGCGGTTCCTGAACCGCGCGCGCCTTCTCGGCGCTCCACAGCTTGCTGCGATAGTTCAGATCGTAACTGACCGTAAGGCCCGCTTTCTTCGCCGCCACCATTGAC
>DASWCI010000256.1:0-8195 GCA_036390195.1 Gemmatimonadaceae bacterium | reverse complement strand
GAGGAACTGAATTAGAAAGCGGCGGTTCGGAGCGCTGCCGCGGGTTTCATAGCGAATGGAGGTCGTGCGGTTCGGCACCCAGTCAGTCTGACCGAGCGCGATGATGTTGTTGTTGTAGTCGTTCAAAGGGATTACGGACCCCGAGCAGCAGCCATCTCTCATGTAATCGCCGAAGCCAACGATTCCATTCGACCCAATGTTGATCTTGTCGTAAACCTTCCCGAAGAAGGTGAAGTTGAAACCCATCGGGATGTTCGACATGAGGCAGTCATCGCAGTTCGGACCCTTACCCAGGGTCGGTGCCGCTTCGGGAGCGTAAGACACGGCGGCGACAGTGTAGCTCGGAAGTGACCCCGAGGACGACGAGGCAAAACTGCCTGAGCCGAGCACGTTGGCGCTCACCCCACTTCCACCGATCTGGCGATCCGAAGAAACTCGCGTCGCCGGAAGGGCAACAGACGGGTTCTTGATCGAGTCGGGGTACTGGAACTCGGTAACGACGATTCCTTCCGTCGAAAGGACCGCATTCTTGGGGGAGGTGCTGTCAGAACACGCGTATAGGATCGTCAGCGCGGCAGCGCCGAAAAGGCCCACTCTTAGGGTGTTCAAGCGTTTGCTAAACCGGGTGAAGCGCCACATTGGGTAGGTCTCCTGGTGAGGCCACCAATATAGGGCAAACCGAGCTCAGCCGTAATACCTTTTTTGGTGTTTAAGTGCTTGACAAGCTGCTTAATCGCACTTTAATCGGTGTTTCAGTAAAGTCACCTTTGTGATTAAAGGGCCCGCGGAACCGGCGGCCTCAGATCACAAATCTTTGCCTCCCATCAGCACGGCCATGATGGCCTTCTGAATATGAAGCCGATTCTCCGCCTCGTCCCAGACTCTGCTCTGGGGGCCGTCGATAACCTCGGCGGAGACTTCCTCGCCGCGGTGGGCTGGCAGACAGTGGAGGAAGATTGCGTCCTTCTTGGCGCGGCCCATGATCGACTGGTCGACCTTGTATCCTTTGAACGCTTTCTCGCGAACGGCCTGCTCCTCTTCCTGACCCATCGATGCCCATACATCGGTGTTGACGACGTCAGCCTTGTCGGCAGCCTCCGCGGGATCGCGCACGACTTTCACTCTCGCTTTCGACTGCGCGCGCTGAAGAATCATCGGGTTTGGATCGTAGCCCTCCGGGCACGCGAGCGTTAGCTCGAAGCCGAGGACATAGGCGGCGTTGAGCCACGAGTTCGCCATGTTGTTGCCGTCGCCGATCCAGGCAATTCGTTTCCCTTTGTAGTCCCCCAGGTTCTGCTTGACGGTGAGAACATCGGCGAGGACCTGGCACGGGTGCACGAGATCGGTGAGTCCGTTGATGATTGGCACGTCAGCGTAGCGCGCCAATTCCTCGATCTCGGAATGAGCAAAGGTCCTGATCATGATGCCATCGACATAGCGTGAGAGAACGCGCGCCGTATCGGCGATTGGTTCGCCGCGCCCGAGCTGAACATCGCGCGGCGAAAGGAAGAGCGCGTGTCCACCGAGCTGCCAGGCACCGACCTCGAAGGAGACGCGAGTGCGCGTAGACGATTTCATGAAGATCATCGCGAGCGACTTTCCGGCGAGTGGTTTTTTCCTGTACTTGCCTCTCCGCATCGATTCGGCGAGCGAAAAAAGTCTTTCGATCTCCTTTGCCGAGAAGTCAGGGATCTGCAAAAAGTCGCGGTGAGGGCGTTCTTTGTGAACTTTCGGGGGCATGTGAGTTGCGCGCAGCGGTGGTGTTTCGTCGAGTCGGAAATATACTTACGCGCGGCCAACCCTTCTTCTGGTGAGCGTGCAATGAATTCACGCGTGATTCGTGCGTTGAGCTGGGGCGCCGTGGTGCTGGCGTTCGGTGCTTGTCATTCAGATTCAACCGGTCCGGGCGACGGCGGGAATCCTTTGCCGCCTGGTCTCACTCTCAAGCTGGATCCGTTCGTTAGCTCTGGTCTCAACAGTCCGGTTTTCCTGACGCAGCCTCTCAATGACGGGCGCATCTTCGTCGTTGAGCAGGGAGGACGCATTCGCGTAATACGCAACGGAGTGCTCCAGTCGACTCCGTTCCTCGACATATCGAGCAGAGTTCTGAGTGGTGGTGAGCGCGGACTGCTGAGCGTCGCGTTTCACCCTCAGTACGCGACGAATCATTTCTTCTACGTCTACTTCACGACCCAGACAAATGGTGACATTCGGATCGAGCGATTCACTGCGACGTCGAACCCGGAAGTGGCGGATCCAACTACGTCGAAGCTCATAATCACTGCGCCGCATTCGACCTACAACAATCACAACGGCGGACTGGTCAGCTTCGGACTTGACGGGATGCTTTACGCCGGACTTGGCGACGGCGGGAGCGGAGGCGACCCCCTCGGCAATGGACAGAACTTCAACTCCTTGTTGGGGTCGCTTCTCAGACTCGACGTTGATCACGGCGATCCTTACGCGATTCCATCGGACAATCCGTATGTTGGTCAGGCCAATCGTCGCGGCGAGATCTGGGCGAAGGGACTGCGAAATCCTTGGCGCTACGCCTTCGACCAGTCAACCGGCCTTCTTTATATCGCCGACGTCGGGCAGGATCTGCACGAAGAGGTGGATGTCGTCGCTGCCAATCGCGGTGGCGTCAACTACGGCTGGAACGTGATGGAAGGCGCGAGCTGCTACAACGCGTCGACGTGCACGCAGACCGGATTCGAGCTGCCGATAATCGACTACGGCCATACTGGCGGCGCCTGCTCGATCACTGGCGGCTACGTGTACCGCGGCAGCGCGATTCCGGGGATCATTGGCCATTATTTCTATTCTGACTATTGCGCTGGCTTTCTCAAGAGCTTCAGATACTCGAGCGGTGCCGCCGTCGATCAGAAGGATTGGGGATTGACGACGGGTGCAGTGACGTCGTTCGGGACGGACTTTGCCGGCGAGCTCTACGTTCTCTCCGGCAACAGCGTTCTCAAGATTGCGCAGGGGAGTTAAACAGCACACCATTGGTGCGGAGACACCGGACGTCGACGTGGGATAACGAAGAGCTGGGTGAGATGGCGGGCATTGGCGTACGCCTCGATTATCGAAGCGTGCGTATTGCCCTCTAGTGCCTGGAGTCAGGCGGCCGAGCTGAGAATCAAGCTCAACACGGTCGATGGTTCGCCGGTGAACGGTGCGCTGATCGCGCTCCTCGATTCGAGGGACAGCGTCGTCGCGGAAGGGTTGGGCAGCGAAAATGGTTCGCGGGTCCTTCTCGCTCCGCCGGGTGAGTACCGCGTCAGGGTCAGACGCATCGGCTATCTCCCTTTTATTTCCAGCCCCGTTTCGTTGCCTCGCCCAAGCGAGCTTTCACTCGATGTTCAGAGTCCCCGTGTGGTGCTCGAGAGCATAGTCGTGACTTCAAAATCGCAATGCAGGCGAAGCGACCCTGCATCGCAAACGCTCTCGGTTGTCTGGGATGAGATCGACAAGGCATTGCGGGCCAGTCAGCTCACGATCGATGATCTCGCCGGCATTGGCCAGGCGCAGAGGTATCGAACTGAATTCAGTTCTGCTGGGACGGTTATTTCAGCCGACACAACGGTCTTCCGGATAACGAGGGGTCGACCTTTTGGCGCGATCGCACCCGATGATCTGGCCGCTCGCGGGTACGTCCGCGGAAACGAGAACACAGGATGGCAGTTCTTCGGCCCCGACGAAACAGTGCTTCTTTCTGAGCAATTCGCTGCCACGCACTGCTTCAAACTGACGCGGGATCGTTCACGTCCCCGCGATATTGGAGTCGTGTTCGAGCCCGTGCCCGACAGGCCAATCGCTGACATCGAGGGAGTGCTGTGGGTCGATCAATCGACGTCAGAATTGAGGGAAATGGTGTTCAGGTTCGTGAACGCTGGAGTCCTAAGTCGGTTTGAAGCCGGTGGATTCACGCGATTCCGGCACGTACCGTCGGGAGCGTGGATAGTCGATGAATGGAGACTGCGCGCGCCGCGAATCGAGCTGCGACAGAGACAGGTAGGATATGGGGCGAGCATCGAGTATCGTTCGAACGGCTACGTCGATACCGGCGGCGGGATAATCCGCCCGGCATCGAGCAACCCGGACAAGCGTAACTAGACTTGCAAACTGAGAATGCGAGCGCAGCTTCACATTTCACCGAGGGCTTTGCCATGCGTCGTTACGAGCTCGTCTCCGGAATCATCTTCACGATTGTCTCGCTCGCTCAGCTCACACGTGCCGTGCTCGGCTGGCCGCTGCAGGTCGACGCGTACAGCGTGCCTGTTTGGGTGTCGTGGGTCGCATTCGTGATCACTGGCGGAATGGCGATCTGGGCTTTCCGGTCGGCCGGCAAAGCTCCTGCGACGGTCGTCTAAGGCGCGTTACAAATTTCAGAGGAGGTTCGCATGATTCGAAAGCTGAAATCCGGAGAGTATCGCCTCTATTCCCGCAAGAAGGATAAGAGTGGAAAGCGCAAGAATCTCGGCACGTTCAAGAGCCTCGCCGCCGCCAAAAAGCACGAGCGGGCAGTGCAGTTCTTCAAGCGGGGCTAATAGTACGTAGAGCACGCAGTGATGCGCTGTCGCTGGAACGATCGCGGCAGTTGCAAATCGGTCCCCAACAGCTCGAAGCGAGCGCGAGTCGCCTGCTATATTCTGAGCATGGCCGACGCCTCGCTCTCCCTCTCAAATACGCTCGCCGACCGGTACACGGTCGAGCGCCTCCTCGGCTATGGCGGCATGGCAACCGTGCACCTCGCCGAGGAGAGGAAGCACAAGCGCAAAGTTGCGATCAAGATTCTGAAACAGGAGTTCGGCGCCTCAGTCGGCGCTGAGAGATTCCTGCGCGAGATCGGCATCGCCGCCCGTCTGTCGCATCCCCACATAGTTCCACTCATCGACTCCGGCGAATCGGACGGATCGCTCTACTACGTCTCGCCGTTCATCCCCGGCGGATCACTTCGCGACCGACTCAATCGTGAAAAAAAGCTGCCCGTCGATGACGCGCTTCGAATCGTGGAGGAGGTCGGTGCCGGTCTCGACTACGCGCATCGCAACGGCTTCGTCCACCGCGATGTGAAGCCCGAGAACATCTTGTTCGCTGACGATCACGCGCTGCTGGCTGATTTCGGAATCGCACACGTTGCTTCTTCCAAGAGCGACGACGCAATCACCCTCGGCGGGCTCGCGCTGGGAACTCCGGAGTACATGAGTCCGGAACAGGCATCGGGCGAAAGCGACGTCGGAGTGCCCGGCGATGTGTACGGCCTGGCGTGTGTCTTTTACGAGATGGTCGCCGGTGAGCCGCCGTTCAAGGGGGCGACTCCTCGCGCGACGATGGCCAAGCAGGTGACTGAAAAGGCGCGACCGCTCCGACTTCTTCGCCCGGATGCTCCGGCAGGTTTCGAGAGAGTGCTCGAGAAGGCGTTGGCTAAGAATCCCGCCGAGCGCTACGCAACGATCGTCGAATTCTGCAACGCTCTGTCGCGGGCGAGATCGGAGCCGAATCGACCGTTCGCGATGACGACGCGCACTATCGCCGTGCTGCCGTTCGTGAACTCGAGTCCCGACCCCGACAACGAGTACCTCAGCGACGGAATCACCGACGAGCTAATCAACGCTCTCGCCAAAGTAGAAGGTTTGCGCGTTGCGTCGCGCACATCGGTGTTCGCGCTCAAGGGGAAAGCACAGGACGTTCGCGCGATCGGGGCGCTCCTCGAAGCATCGGAAGTGCTCGAGGGAACGGTGCGAAGATCGGGTGACAATCTGCGCATCACGGTGCAGCTCACGTCGACCGAAGACGGGCACCTGATGTGGTCGGAACGCTACGATCGCAAGCTGCATGACGTTTTCGCGATCCAGGACGAGATCGCGCGCACGATTGTCACCACCCTCCGCTCGACTTCCTTCGCCGACCTCGCTCCGGCTCCAGCGAGTCGCCACACCGAAAACGTGCAAGCCTACGGCTTGTATCTCCGCGGCCGCTACGCCTGGAACAAGCGCACCTCGGAAGGCGTCATCGAAGGAATCAAATACTTCGAGGAGGCGATTGCGCTAGATCCGACTTACGCGCTGGCCTATACTGGACTCGCGGACTCGTATTCGTTGCACATCGACTATCGCAACGTTCCGGTTCACGAGGGACACAAAAAGGCGAAGTTCTACGCGCGCAAGGCGATCGCCCTGGATGATACACTTGCCGAAGCGCATGCCTCACTGGCGTGGAGTCTCTTCATCTACGATTGGGACTGGGCGGAAGCGGCGAAAGAATTCCGCCGCGCAATTGAGCTCGATCCACAGTACGCACCCGCCCATCAGTGGTACGCTTTCATGCTCGCCTCGCAACGGAAGTTCGATGAAGCGCTGATCGAAGGACATACCGCGCAGGAGAACGATCCGTCGTCGGTTTCAGTCCGACGCAGCCTTGGTTATTGCTATCTGTACGCACGCAAATTCGATCAGGCGCATTACCATCTCGATCGCGCGATTGCAATGAATCCGACGGCTGAAGAGAGCTACCGCATTCAGGGACTGATTCTGACTTTCCAGAAGCAGTTCGCCGCCGCTGAAAGGGTACTTCGTGAGGCACTGGCACTCGCACCCGCCTACGGCACCTACACCAAGGTCACGCTCGGCTACTCTCTCGCTGCAGCCGGCGATCCTTCCTACGCCCAAGAGGTAGCTGCGCAGCTTGAAGAGAAGATCAAGACCGAGTACGTGTCGTCGGTTGAATTGGCAATCACGTACATCGCGCTCGGCGAGAAAGAGAAAGCTCTTTCGTGGATGGAGCGGACGGTTGACGAGCGCCGCGGCTGGGCCGCGTACCTTCGGGTGCATCCGATAGTCGATCCGCTGCGCGGCGAGCCGAGATTCGATGCGATCATAGAGAGAATGAGGTTCGATTCATCCGCGGGCCCTTCCCCGTCTGCCACCTCCGCCACGACGATCCCCAGCATACCAGTACCCGCCGCTTGATCTATCGAGCGCTCGCCGACGTCATACTCGTAGCTCATCTCGCATTCGTGCTCTTTGTTGTCTTGGGAGGGCTGCTGGTGCTACGGTGGCCGCGCCTTGCTTGGCTGCATCTCCCTGCTGCGATATGGGGTGTTCTGATCGAGTACTCGGGCTGGATCTGTCCGCTCACGCCTCTCGAGAATTCATTCCGCACGCGAGGTGGAGAAGCGGGGTATAGCGGCGGATTCATCCAGCATTACATACAGCCTGTGCTGTATCCGTCCGGACTGACGCGCTCAACCCAGATCGTGCTCGGAAGTCTACTGCTGATTCTGAATCTCACTGCGTACGGCATAGCGCTCTCGAGGATGAAGGAGGCGTGATCAGCGCCCGAGTCTGATCTTCACGACCTCCTCGTAGCGGGCGGGACCGCCGCCCAGATGGCTGCGATAGAGAATCAATGAATCAACGGTCATCCTGGTTCCAAACCGTGGCTTCGTGCCCAACAGCTTCGCCACAGTAACCGGTGGATCGATCCGGCCCAACGTGAGATGCGGCTTGAACGGTTTGGTTTCCGCGGCGAATCCGACACTCCTGGCAGTGCCCTCCGCAATCGCGGCCAGCTGAATCAATCGTTCGGCGCCTTCGTCAATGCCCAGCCAGAGAATGCGTGCACCTTTCGAGTTGGGGAATGCTCCGAGCTCGCTGAAGCGAATGCTGAAGGGCGCGCCGCATGTCGCGGACTCGAGACGCTCGACGATCTGATCGCGAGCTTCGTCGGAAGTCGATCCGAGAAAGCGTAGAGTAAAATGCCAGTTCTCCGGCGGCACAGGCTTGCCCGGCAGGCTTTTCGGAAGCGATCTGACGATCGCTCGCCGCGCATCCTCGGTGAGCGGGACGCCTATGAAGAGTCGTTCAGGCAAGCGCCGACATTAGAGGATATACCGGCGCAGATCTTCGTCGTCAGCAATCGTTTTGAGACGGCTCCGCACAAGGTCCTGATCCACGCGCACCGTCTTCGTGCCGCTGTCAGGAAGGCCGAACAGCACATCCTCGAGGAGCGTCGTCATCACCGTGTGAAGTCTGCGCGCGCCGATGTTCTCCATTCGATCGTTCACGTGAGCGGCGATCTTCGCGATCTCGGCGATGCCGTCGGCCGTGAACTCGAGCTTCGCGCCGTCCGCCTCGACGAGCGCCGAATATTGTTTGGTGAGCGCGTTCTCGGGCTCGGTCATGATTCGC
>DASWCI010000255.1:0-2527 GCA_036390195.1 Gemmatimonadaceae bacterium | reverse complement strand
ATCGCTAAAAGCCTGTTAAGAGGGTTAACACTATGGTAGACCTACGCGTCTACTCTGCAGGACGTTGTCAGAGGGAGATGATGCGAATCAAAAAACTGCTGATTATCAGCGCGGCACTGCTCAGTGTCGCACCAATTGGCGCATCCGCGCAGCGATCCGGTGCGAAGGCGGCGCAGAAAACCGTTATAGCACGGTCCGACGTCCGCGAGCTGCCCGCCGATCAGCAGATCATCCAGACTCTGAACCGCCTGACCTTCGGCGCCAGACCGGGCGATGCACAAAAGGTTCGCGCGATAGGACTCGACAACTGGATCGACCAACAGCTACACCCGGAAAAAATCAATGACGACGCCATAAACGCGTTCGTCTCCAGGTACGCGGCGCTCAATCAGGATCAGAACGATCTGCTCAGGCAGTACGCCCAGCAGCAGCAAGAGCGCAGAGTAGTCAAACGCGATCGCGCCGACTCGACCAAGGGAATGACCGCTGACGACAGCGCGATGCTGATGCAGTTGCGGCAGCAACAGAATTCGCGGCGTCAGGTCGTAACGCAGGTGCAATCATCCCGCGTCGCGCGCGCCGTCGGCAGCGAGCGGCAGCTCCAGGAAGTCATGACCGACTTCTGGGAAAACCACTTCAACATCTACATGGCCAAGGGCGCGCCGGAGCCGTACTACCTCGTCGACTTCGATCAGAACGTCATTCGCCCCAACGCGCTTGGCAAATTCCGCGATCTCCTCGAAGCGGTCTCGCGCAGCCCGGCGATGCTCTTCTATCTCGACAACGCGCGCAGCATGGCGGACTCGACGGAGCCAACCTTGCAAGCCCCGCAACGCATGCCACGCATCCGTGCAGTGCCACTCGGACGCGGCAGATTCGGTGGGATCTTTGGCGGCATCGGCGGCGCAATGCCGCGCCCACCACAGCAGCAACAACAGCGGCAACACCAGGGACTGAACGAGAATTACGGGCGTGAATTGCTCGAGCTGCACACGCTGGGCGTCGACGGCGGATACACCCAGCAGGACGTGATTAACGTCGCGCGCGCTTTCACCGGCTGGACGATCAAGCCGCCCGGACAGGGCGGTGGGTTCATTTTCCGCCCGCGGGTGCACGACGCCGGCGAGAAAATCGTGCTCGGCCACCGTTTGGCCGCCGGGCGCGGCGAGGAAGACGCCGAAGATGTGCTCGACATCCTGGCGAAGAGTCCGGCCACCGCCCACTTCATCTCGTTCAAGCTGGCCCGCCGGTTCGTGAGCGATACGCCGTCGAAGGCGCTGGTCGATCACGCAGCGCAGGTCTACCTCAAGACCGACGGCGACATCCGCCAAGTGCTGAGAGCGATCATCACGTCGCCCGAATTTTTCTCGCAGCAGGCGTTTCACAGCAAGGTGAAATCGCCATTCGAAGTCGTTGTGAGTGCCATGCGCGCGCTCAATGCCGCGCCCGACAGCACTCCGCGCACGGCACAGATGATCGCGTACCTCGGAGAGCCGATCTTCGGGCACCAGGCACCCAATGGTTGGCCGGAGACCGGCGAGTCGTGGATGAACACCGGCGCGATTTTGAATCGCATCAACTTCGGAATGGCGGCAGCGGCGGGACGACTGCCGGGCGCGAACGTTCACTCCCTACCATGGTTGGATACTCTCGACGCAGCGCCACGCGAGAAGCAGGTCGACGCAGTGGTGGCAACGGTTCTCAACGGAATGGTCTCGCCGGACACGCGCGCTGTGCTTCTCTCAGGCGAGCATCCGATGCTTGCTAACGGTGCAGGCGCTAGGGGAATTCAGGACATGTCGCCTGCCGAGCAGGACACCGAGATGTCCGGTGCGGCGATGACGGATGCAAATGGACAGAATCGGCCGCGACCGAGACCGAATCAGAATGGTGGCGGTAAGGGCGCCCTGCTACAGGGGCGCGGCGGACTCGGCAATATTCCGGAGCTCACCGGAGTTTCACAGATCGTTGGACTTGCGTTGGGGTCGCCGGAATTTCAGAGACACTAGGAACTGCGGACTACGGACTGCGGACCAACGGCATTGCGGACTGCTGACTAATTGCGGATTGGGACACTAACTGCGGATTGCGAAACTAACTGCGGATTGATCACCAGTTCGCAGGAGATAGAGATAAGGAGGGCTTATGGAACGTAGAGCATTTGTGAAGTCGGGCGCATTGGCGCTCGTGACAATGGGACTCAGCCCGAGCTTCCTGCGCCGCACGGCGTTTGGGATGGAGCTGTTCAACGCGCCGAAAGGAAAGGTGCTCATCTGTCTGTTCCAGCGCGGTGCGGCCGACGGGCTCAACGTCGTCGTGCCCCACGGCGAGAAAGCATACTACGCGATGCGTCCCTCGATCGCGATTCCGCAGCCCCTGAGCAACGTGGCGGGGAGTGCGATCGATCTCGACGGATTTTTCGGATTGCATCCCGCGCTCGCCCCGCTCAAGCCGCTCTACGATCGGAAGATGCTCGCACCCGTTCAGGCCGTCGGCAGTCCGAGCACCACGCGCTCGCACTTCGACG
>DASWCI010000254.1:0-2427 GCA_036390195.1 Gemmatimonadaceae bacterium | reverse complement strand
GACGAAGTCGCCGCATCGGGGAGCGAACGCGAACGGAATGGCTCTACGCGGCGGAGATGGAAACACTTCGCATGATCACCCAGGGCGCGGGTCTCACAGATATCCTGAATCACGTCTGCGCGTCGATCGACCGCCTGATATTTCCGTCAATCACCACGATCCTCTTGATGGATCCGGATGGGCTGAGACTCCGGCCGATTGCCGGTCCGAAGGTCCCTGAAGAGTGGACGCGTGCGATTAGCTCGGTGCTGGTCGATCCAGACGCTGGCCTGTGCAATACCGCCGCGGCTCTCAAGACGCGAGTTATCGTGCCCGACGTCGCAAAGGAGCCGATCTGGCTCGACGCGTACCGCGACCTCGCACTGAGGCTCGGGATACGCGCCGGCTGGTCGCAGCCGATCTTGACCAAAGAGAACCAGGTCCTCGGGACATTCGCGGTCTACTCTCCCGAGTGCCGCGTGCCGACGGACGATGATCTCGCGCTGATTGAAGCGGCCGGGCACGTGACCCTCCTGGCGATTGAGCGCCAGCGGTCGCACGAAGCGCTCACGAGCGCCCTCGCGGACGCGCGGAAGTCAGAAACCGAGCTTCGCCGCATGACTGACGCCGTCGCTCAATCGATTGTGGTGTTGAATCCAGACGGCAAGGCCATCTCTGCTAATCGCGTCGCCCTCGAGTACACCGGACTGTCACCCGAGGAGGTGCAAGCCACAGGATTTCGCGAACGGGTGTTCCACCCCGATGACGTCGCGAGACTGCATGAGACGCGGCTGCGCGCACTCTCCGGTACGATGCCGTTTGAGAATGAGCAGCGCGTGCGCAGAGCGGACGGGCAATACCGATGGTTTCTCATTCAATACAAGCCGGTCGTCGATGACGACGGACACGTCGCGTGCTGGTATGCGACGGGCACGGACATCGAGGATCGGAAACGGGCCGAGAACAAGCTCCGGCAGGACGAGCGTGAGCTGCGCCAACTCATGGACGCTCTGCCTCAGCATGTGCTTGTCCTGGACAAGAGCGGCGCGCTTCTGCAGGCCAACCGGACCATGCTCGATTACAAGGGATCCACGCTGGAGGAGATGAAAGGCGTCGGTACTCGCGAGCGCGTTGCCAGAGACGTTCACCCCGACGATCTGGAGAGAGTCGAGAGCGAACGACGTCTTGGCCTTTTGAAGGGCGTCCCATTCGAAATGGAAAAACGGCTGCTCGGCAAAGACAGCCACTTTCGCTGGTTCCTCTTTCGCTACAACCCAGTCGTGGACGACGACGGAGCGGTGGTTCGGTGGTTCGCAACCGCCACCGACATCGAAGAACGCAAGCAGGCCGAAGACCGCATGCGGAACGAGACCGTTGCGTTGCGTGAAACGATCGTCCGATCGTCGATGCTGGAAGAGATTGTCGGTTCATCTCCCGCGCTTCGCCGCGTCCTGACTCAGGTCGAAAAGGTGGCGGCAACCGATTCCACGGTGTTGATCCTCGGCGAGACGGGCACGGGCAAAGAACTGATTGCACGAGCGATTCACAACCGCTCAACACGGACCGGTCGCGCGTTCGTCAGCGTCAACTGCGCGGCGATTCCAACTTCTCTCATCGCGTCGGAACTCTTCGGCCATGAGAAGGGGGCGTTCACCGGCGCGATTCAGCGTCGAATAGGCCGGTTCGAATCCGCCGACGGTGGAACGCTCTTTCTGGATGAAATCGGCGAGTTACCACCAGAAACCCAAGTGGCACTCTTGCGAGTGCTCCAGGAACGCACACTTGAACGTGTCGGTGGGCTCCGACCCGTCGCGGTCGATGTGCGCGTGTTGGCCGCCACGAACCGGGATTTGGATGCGGCTATTGCGGACGGGAGTTTCCGTAAGGATTTGTTCTACCGTCTGAACGTGTTTCCCGTCCATCTCCCGGCGCTTCGTGAGCGAAGCGGCGACATCCCGCTGCTGGTTGAGTATCTCGTGGCGAGGTATGCGCAGAAAGCCGGCAAGAGGATTCAGAGGATCGGGAACGAGACAATGGAGCTGTTCAAACGCTATAGCTGGCCGGGGAACGTGCGCGAGTTGCAAAACGTGATCGAGCGGGCGGTCATCCTGTGCGACGGAGAGACGTTTTCCGTCGACCCAAGCTGGTTTGCGGCGGAGAGGTCGAAGTCACCGGTCCGAGCCATGAGATTGGCCTCTGATCTCGCCGCCCGCGAGAAGACGATGATCGAAAGCGCATTGCGACAAGCGTCGGGACGAGTCTCTGGCGCAGACGGGGCCGCCGCAATACTAGGGATGCCGAGGCAGACCCTGGAGTCGAAGCTGCGGAGGCTCGAAATCAAGCCATATCATTTCAGAACGTCCTGATCGCTCCAACCGACGAAATTGGCCGGCAGGAGAACGGCGCGCCTAGCACGCCGGGCCTCTCGGCCGGCGGCCTCCACCGCTC
>DASWCI010000253.1:0-3413 GCA_036390195.1 Gemmatimonadaceae bacterium | reverse complement strand
ATTGACCGCTCCTGAGTCTCACCCGCCAGAGTACGCGTCGGTTTGTCGCGCTCTATTCTTACGATGTTTCGAACCCACCGGACTGCAGCTCAGCGCGCTATTCATGGCGCCGTGACTTACTGAAACGAGACGGAAGCAGCTAGCGTGGCGGGCCGCCGCACCAGACGCCAGGGGAAAAAGTACACCGCGTAAACCACTGCATACACTGCGAAATTCTCCAACCGCGCGAAGTGGGCGAAGAAGAAAAAGAAAATCAGCAGGTGCATGCGGAAGACATTTCTGTACGGCTCAGAAAAGAGGCTGCTCAATTTGTTGCTTCCGCCCAGTGACTTGATCGAAAGATCACGGTCGAGTGAGAGTGGCTTTCGGAGAAAGGCTGCTCGGTGCGCGAGAAAAGCCGACGGGAGGAAGGGCCAGTAACGCCGCGCAACTTCCAGATAAGTGGCCGTGCCGGCCCAGTTGGCGCGTCCCGCTCCAGCGCCGGCATCGATCGGGAAAAAAGAGATCAGGAACTGTGAATGGCCGTAGTGGAAGCCGCCGAAATGGACGGTAAAAAACGCAAGCAGGAATAACCCGCCGATGATCAGCACGGCCCAGAGGATGGCGAGCGCCTGGGGTTGGGATGCGACGAGTCCACGATCTCTCCACGAGGCTCGCATTAGCTCAACGACCGGCTGACCGATCATCCATACGATAGTCGCATAACCGACGACCAGGCTGGACAGCCACAAGCTCCAGACGAGGTCCGTAGTGTTCCAGCCGGCCCACCAAGCGACCGCCAAGCCGGCCGCGAACGCCAGCGCGTCGGGCCACGACGAAAGCCAGTTATCCAGTGTGGTGTCTGCTACCATCTCGGTTGGGGGAAAAGACGAGGTTGCCTCTTGGAGGGAGAGAGCATTTCTCGCGCGCTCTCTCCCTGTCTCGACGCCCGTGCCAGACCCCCGTAACACGCATTGCGATGCTCAGAGTTTTGCTGCCTATTTGGACACTCCACCGCCCAGGGCTTCGCCCAAGTTCCCGCTTTATGGAGCGCAACAAATGACCAGGCTTAACGTGTCACGTCGCCATCTCTGCGCGAGCTCGCTGCTGCTCGTAACGCTCGCGCCCATGGCTACCGCCCAGCAATCACCGGACATCGAATCACGGCTTCAGGGCTTCGACAGCTATATGACCCAAGTGATGAACGACTGGAATGTCCCGGGCCTGGGCGTTGGGATCGTAGTCAAGGACAAGCTTGTCTGGGCGAAGGGTTACGGCTATCGCGACTACGGGAAGAAGATTCCCTACACACCGACGACAACGCAGCCAATTGCGTCGAACACGAAGCTGTTCACTTCGGTTGCCGCCGGCATGCTGGCCGATGAAGGCAAGGTCGATCTCGACAAACCCATCCGTCAATACGTGCCGAGCATTCAGTTCTACAACGATGACCTGAACCGAACGGTAACGCTGCGCGACATGCTGTCGCACCGCACCGGCATCACCCGACACGATGGCATCTGGTACAAATCGGATTTCACGCAAAAAGAGCTGTTCGAGCGTCTCAAATACCTCGAGCCGACCGAGGCGCCGCGATCCGTATTTCTCTACAACAACATGATGTACTCGGGCGCCGGCTACGCGATTGAGCTGCTGAGCGGAAAACCATGGGAGACTTTCGTCCGCGAGCGAATCCTCACCCCGCTCGGCATGACGAGCACTACCTTCACCATCGCCGACATGGTGAAGCAGCGCGAGCCTGGCGTTCCATACACCGAGCGCCGCGACAACACCGAGATCTATCGGATTCCTTACTATAGCGACGCGATCGGGGTTGCCCCTGCCGGCGCGATCAACTCGAGCATCGTCGACATATCCAAGTGGCTCATCGCGCTGATGAACGATGGGAGGCTAGAGGGCAAACAGGTAATACCGAGAAACGTGGTGCGGCAGACGCTTGCTCCTTCGATCGCTTTGCCCAACACCGGACTCGAGGTGCGTGGTTGGGGCGAGTTGATCAACTCCGCCTACGGCATGGGTCGATGGACTGCCTCGTATCGCGGACATCTGCTTGCCTATCATGGCGGCGACCTCCCCGGATTTCACTCGCAGGTGTCGACGATGCCGTACGATTCCATCGGCGTGATCGTGTTCGTGATCGGCAATCAGGCCGCTCCCCTCTACAACGTCATCTCGTATAACGTATACGAGCGCCTGCTCGGGATGTCGCTGACGCTCTGGTCCGAGCGCCAGAACACCATCCGCCTGAAAAACAAGGCGGCATCAACCCAGTCTCGCAAAAAGGCAGGAGGCGGGCGTGTAGCGGGAACACGTCCTTCTCATCCGATCGACGACTACGTTGGTGAGTTCGAGAACCCCGCTTACGGCGTTCTCAACATTACCAAGGGTGACACCTCGCTTATGTTCGACTTCCACAAAATCAGGATGCCGCTCAGTCACTTCCACTATGACCGTTTCGACACGCCGGACGACGAAGAGGACGGCAAGTATTCGGTCAACTTTCTGACCAACCCGCAGGGCGAGATCGATCGCGCCGAGATGTCGCTGGACGAGGCCGCGATCGCGTTTACTCGGCGCGTACCGGCCGCCCTTTCAAGTGCCGCAACTCTCCGCCAATACCTGGGGACCTACATCACGCCGAGCGGAGGCAAGTTCGATGTCGTGCTGCGGCCGGATGGGACCCTCGCGATTCAGTACGCCAACGGGACCTTTCAGAATCTCATTCCGTGGCAGCCGCGCCGTTTTCGCATCAAGGAGTTCGCGGACGTCACGTTTGAATTCGTAACTGAGAACGGCAAAGTGATCGCGCTCAAGCAGACTGATCCTTCGGGCGAGTTCACCTTCACGCGTCGTTGAAGCATTATGGGCCGACGCGATCAGCTTCCATTCCGCGCAGCGCTCAAGGAGTACAAGCAGCAGGCGGAAAACCTCTTCGATGCATTGAAATCAGGCGAGGAAGCGGCCGAGTGGCGCTTCAAGTGGGAGCATCCGCGCTTTCGTGGCAAGACAGTGGACGCTGTCAAGGCGGCTACACTGGATCTTGCCGATGCACGGTTGGTCATCGCGCAAGAATACGCTTTCGACACCTGGGCGGATCTCGAGAAGTTCACCGACGCCGTTAGACACGACGGTCAAGTCTCTCGCTTCGAAAGCGCTGTAGAGGCAGTCATTTTCGGAGACGCCGCAACGCTCGGGGCGATGCTGCGCGACACTCCGGACCTGGTACATGCGCGGTCGACGCGAAGACATCACGCAACGCTGCTGCACTATATCGGTGCGAACGGCGTCGAGGGCGGGCGACAGCGAACGCCGCCAAACGCGGTCCAAATCGCCAAGATCCTACTCGACGCCGGCGCCGAAGTCGATGCACTGGCCGATATGTACGACAACAAGTGCACCACTATGAGCATGCT
>DASWCI010000252.1:0-3597 GCA_036390195.1 Gemmatimonadaceae bacterium | reverse complement strand
TGGGTCGGGAGCGGAATCTTCACCAGCTTTTTCCTCGTCCCGGCGCTTTCGAGCACTCCGGCCGTGATGGGGCAGGTGATGGCCGCCCTGCAACGACGGCGAATGTTCATCATCCTGCCGACAGTCGCTACTCTCACCATTCTTTCCGGTCTGCGTCTTCTCTGGATTGCCTCAGCCGGGTTTGACTCGAGCTATTTCGCCACTGGAACGGGAAGAACCTTCGCCTTGAGCGGACTCGCAGCTTTCGTCGCTTACGTGCTTGCTTTCGGCGTGGCGCGACCTTTAGCCGTCCGAATGGGCGCTATCGCAGTAACGCTGAATGCAGTCACAGAATCTTCTGAGCGCGATCGACTCGCGGCGCACCTCGCGCGTCTGCGACGCCGCGCAACGATGGCCACTATGATGGCCGTTGGATTCGGGATTATTGCCGCGTCCGGGATGGCGATAGCGCGCTACGTGTAGCAAGGCACTGAAGTCAGTCAAGGGTTGGTGACGTTTGCGCCCTTATTGACGCTCGAACAGCGACTTCAGGGCGTTACGCGCCGTGATTCGCCTCAGGTATTGCAGTTCGTCGGCGGCGAATGGGATCGGTACTACTCGGAAGTAATCGGTGAGAGCGTTGTTCGCGACTGTATTATCGAGGGCAAGCAGGTCGAGCAGGCTCGAGGTCACCGGCGGATTCGGCAGAAACTTCTGAGCAAGTGCGACAATCGGTCGCAGGATTTTTACGGGAACTGGTACGAGCTTCCGATGCGTTCCCATCGCGGTGAGAATACGCTCGGTCATCTCTCGCAGCGTAAGTGGCACCGCGCCGCCCAAGTTGTAGGTCTGATGAACTGTCTCCTTTTTGTCGAGTGACAGACGCACCACGCGCGCGACGTCGTCGACCGCGATCGGCTGAAAGCGAGCTGTGCCGCCACCGGGAAGGGGAAATATCTTCGGCGTCAGCCGGATCAATCTTCCCAGTACGTTCACGAATTGATCCTCGGGGCCGAAGATCACCGATGGCCGCAGCACGGTCCATCTCAGACCGCTGGTTTTGATCGAGTCCTGAGCGACACCCTTACTGTGCAGAAATGGGTAGCGCGAGCGACTGTCGGCGCCGTTCTGTGACATGAAGATGACGCGCTGCACATTTTCCGCTCTGGCAGCCGAGATCAGTCTCTCAGTCGCGGCTGTATTCGATTCCTGGTAGGTCTCCCCTTTTTTCTCGATGGCGATGGCGGCCAGATGAACAACGGCGCCGCAGCCGTTGAGCGAGCTCCGTAAGGCGGTCGCGTCTCGCACATCGCCGACCCGGAATTCCACTGGGAGTTGACCGAGCGCCATTGCTGCCTTTGCCGGATCTCTGATGAGGGCGCGGACCTGCCAGCCATTTTTTGATAACTCGCGACAGGTATGGATGCCGACGAGCCCGTTGGCACCCGTTACCAAAACCGGTTTCTTCTTGTCTGCCGAAAGGGGTAGAGGCTGCTCGGCGACGGCGGTAGCGGGTCCTTCGCTCCCGTAGGAGTATGACCCGCGGTCAGCCATCAACTCTTGCTGCCGCGGTCCACGCCGCGCGTTCCGCGTACGACGATGCGGTAGATGAGCAGGAACATCCCCAGTGTCAGGAGGATGTGGATCCAACCTGGTGCGGTCCTGGTGAAAGTGACGAATGCCCAGATTGCAAGCATCAGGATGCTCAAGATTATTCCTAAATCCATGACTGAAATTCGTTGACCTTGTGTGTGACGACCGGTAAGTTCAAGCAGTCATTTGTACAGCTGTTGCAAAGAAATATTTCGGCATCATCGTTGGGGCGGGGAACTCACTTTTTGAGCCAACAAGTCCTTCGGGTGGGTTCGATAAACTATGCTGACGTCATGCCCCAGTGCGGGGAAGACGATAGGCAGGGTGAGGACCTCAGACATTCGACCGGGCTTCAAAAAACCTCTCCGTCCCATTTTTCGGAAGCTCCGCCGGCGACGGCGGGGCTTTCGTTTGTCTAACAGAACCCTCAGCGGGCGCGCGCAGGCTTTCTCCAAAGAAGGCTCAACGTGCGCGCGTAGCTGCGATATCTTACCCTAAACATGTCGCGCGTAACAGTCACCCGCCGGGTGCGGTTCAATGCCGCCCATCGCGTTCACAACCCCGAGCTGTCGGAGGCCGAGAACTCGAGGTTGTTCGGAAAGTGCAACAATCCGAACTGGCACGGGCACAACTACACGCTCGACGTCTCGGTTGATGGCGACATCGATCCGAAAACGGGCTACGTCTGCGACTTGTCTCACCTCAAGAAAATCGTCGTGCGCGAGATCGTCGACATCGTCGATCACAAGAATTTCAATCTCGATGTTCCCTTCATGAAGGGTGTCATTCCGACATCGGAGAACATCATCGTCGCGTTCTGGAAAAAACTTGCTCCTCAGGTGAAGCCTGGTAAACTCACCCGCCTAGTCCTGTGGGAGACTGAAAACAACTATGTCGAATACACAGGACAATAAGGAATTCGAGGAGCTGGTCCGGCGCGAGCTGGAGCTCATTGGCGAGGACCCCGAGCGAGAGGGCCTGCTCAAAACGCCTCTGCGCGTCGCTCGTTCCCTGGCTTTCCTGACCCAGGGCTACAACTCCAGCGCGGAGGAAGTCGTCGGCAAGGGCATCTTCAGGGAAGAGCATGACAACATGATCATGGTGCGCGACATCGAGATCTACTCATTGTGCGAGCATCACATGCTGCCGTTCTTCGGCAAGGCGCACGTTGCGTATATCCCGAACGGCAGAATCGTGGGACTCTCCAAGATTCCGCGCATCGTGGATGTCTACGCCAGGCGTCTGCAGGTGCAGGAGCGGCTGACCGAGCAGATTGCGGAAGGCCTCTGCCGAGTGCTAACTCCGAGCGGCGTAGGGGTAGTGATCGAAGCTTATCACCTGTGCATGATGATGCGCGGAGTAGAGAAGCAGAACTCGAAGACGATCACTTCGGCGCTGACCGGAGTGTTCAGGGAAGATCCCAAGACGCGCGACGAATTTCTGCGCCTCGCGCACAATGGCCGCGGCTAGGGAGTGAGCTCGCTCGGCGGGCGCACCGCTGTAGTAACCGGCGCCTCCAGCGGTATCGGCGCCGGCATCGCCGAAGCACTCGGTCGTGAAGGAGTGCGAGTTGCCCTGGTCGCGAGAACAGAAGCCAAGCTCGCCGAGAAAGCGTCAGCGATCAAAGGCTCGATACCAGTCGTGTGCGATGTCACCGATCCGAAAAGCGTCGAGCGGGCGACGAAGCAGATCTCCAGCGAAATGAAGGGCGCGCCCGACATCGTGGTGAACAATGCTGGCTTATTCAGGGTGGCCGTCGCCGACGAGACGAGCGGTGAGACGTTCATCGAGGTGATCAACACCAACCTTGTTGCCCCATTTCTGTTTGTCCGCGCGTTCCTTCCCGATATGAAAAAGCGGAAGAGCGGACACATCGTCACACTTGGCTCGATCGCGGATCGAACTATTTACACCGGAAACGCGGCGTACTCGGCGGCCAAATTCGGACTTCGCGCGGTGCACGAAGTGCTGCGCGCTGAGCTTCGGGGTAGTGGTGTGAAGACGTCGCTAATTTCGCCGGCGGCG
>DASWCI010000251.1:0-3271 GCA_036390195.1 Gemmatimonadaceae bacterium | reverse complement strand
CGTCCGCGGCATGGTGTCGCGCGGATTCCATTCCTCGACATTCACGATTACCCACACCACCAGGCGAGCACCGCCTGGCAGCTCGAGCCGCGGCCGGTCTTTTATCGCCGAATACGCAATGCGCTCGGTCGGGAGCATCGTCACATCTCCTTTCAGCCGGCCGAGAATATCACGAACATGCCACGTAACCGGCAAATGGAATTGTTGCGCCGCACCCGTCCACTTGCCCTTCCGCATCGAACTTTTCGTCGCCCAGCTTCAAATACGCGAGTGACGTGGGTTATTTGATAGAATCCGCCAGCGGATCTTCGTACATCATGATCGGAACGAAACTCGCACACTACGAGATCACCCAACATTTGGGATCGGGCGGGATGGGCGACGTCTATCAGGCCACCGACTCCAAGCTGGGCCGGAGTGTCGCCATCAAGTTCCTTCCCAAAGCCTTCAGCCACGACAACGAACGCGTGGCGCGATTCCAGCGTGAAGCGCGCGTGCTGGCGTCCTTGAATCATCCCAATATCGCAGCCATTCATGGCCTGGAGGAATTCGGCGGGCGGAAGTTCCTCGTCATGGAACTCGTCACCGGAGAGACGCTGGCCGAGCGCATCAAGCGAGGTCCTATTCCTGTGGACGAAGCGCTCGGTATCGCCAAACAGATCGCCCGGGGACTGGAAGAGGCGCATGAGAAAGGCGTCATTCATCGGGACCTGAAGCCGGCGAATATCAAGATCAGCGAGCAGGCCCAGGTGAAGGTGCTCGACTTCGGCTTGGCGAAGGCGTTTGCGGGGGAAGCCGGGGAGATGAATCTATCAAACTCGCCGACGCTGAGCATGGTGGCCACGAATGCAGGCGTGATTCTCGGAACCGCGGCCTACATGTCGCCGGAGCAAGCAAAGGGAAAAAAGACGGACCGCACCACTGATTTGTGGGCGTTCGGGTGTGTGCTCTACGAGATGCTCGCCGGCCGAGCAGCGTTCGAAGGCGAAACCCTGGGCGAGATTTTGGGAAGCGTTTTTAAAGCCGAGCCGGATTGGAGTCAGCTGCCTGCAGAGACACCGGAAAGCATCCGGCGTTTGCTGCGCCGGTGCCTTCAGAAGGAACCCAACCTACGGGTCCGCGACATTCGCGACGCACGCATCGAAATTGACGATTCGAAGAGCGGGCCACCAGTGAACAGCCTTGTGGTGCAGCGCGCATCACGTACCAGGGAGCGGTTCGCATGGATATCGGCTCTTCTCGGTCTCGTCCTGGTTGCGGGCGCGCTTGCGTTGCGGCGCGCCCCTGACGCATCGGTAAAGCCGGCCCAATTCGTGATTCTCCCACCGGAGGGCGAGAACTTCACCGCCGAGATCGGCTCTCAAGCGATCTCTCCGGACGGGCGTCAGGTCGTGTTTGCCGCGGCGGCGGCTGACGGGGTGCCAATGCTTTGGGTGCGACCGCTCGATTCGTTAGCGACACGCCCGCTTGCCGGCACTGAGGAGGCAAGCATGCCGTTCTGGTCGCCAGACAGTCGCTCTATCGGATTCTTCGCGCGAGGCAAGCTGAAAAGAATCGACGTCGCCGGCGGGTTGCCCCAACCCCTCGCGGATGCGCCGTTCGGGCTCGGCGGGACGTGGAGCCGAGATGGGGTGATCGTTTTTTCACCTAACCTGGCCAGCCCTCTCTTGCAAATTCCTGCGGGAGGCGGCAGCGCAAAGCCAGCCACCAGTAAAGATGAGCGAAGACGCGACCCAATTCACATGGGTCCATCATTCTTGCCGGACGGCCGACACTTTCTCTTTTGGGCCGGACCTGCGGATCCGGGTGTGTACGTTGGGTCGCTTGACGCCAACGACGTCAAACTGGTCCTCCGCACGGACTCGGCGGCGACCTATTCACCACCGGGTTACCTGTTGTTCATGCGTGAGTCGACGCTGATGGCGCAGCCCTTCGATGCGGCCCGGATGTCGACGACAGGCGATCCGATGCCGGTGGCGGAGCAGGTCGGTCGTTTTATCAGTCGGCCGGGGTTCTCCGTCTCTGACGATGGAGTTCTCGTGTTTCGTGCCGCAGCCGCTAGCCAAACTGAGCTTGTCTGGGTCGATCGTACGGGCAGACGAATCGCTGTCGTGGCACCACCTGGGTCGTATGGCAATGTTGCGCTTTCACCCGACGAAAATCGCATCGCGTTCGATCGGGATAGTGGGTCGAGTGCCCCCGACGTGTGGCTGATGGATTTGCGGCGTCAGATCACCGAACGGTTCACGTTTCAACCGTCGGTGGACAACGTGCCGGTGTGGTCCGCCGACGGTCGTATCGTGGCATTTGCCTCAGAGCGGGGCGGAGGGCTCGATATCTATCAGCGTTCGCCCAATGCAAGTGGGTCCGACGAGCTACTCCTGAGACTTGATGCGCCGCCCATCATGTTTCCCTCCGACTGGTCATCCGACGGGCGATATCTGACGTACTACCGTACGGATGCAAAAACCCTCAACGACATCTGGGCCTTACCGCTCTTCGGCGATCGGAAGCCATTCCCGGTATTTCACGGTGAGTTCAACGAGAGTCAGAGCCAGTTTTCGCCAGACGTCAAGTGGATCGCATACGTATCGGACGAGTCGGGTACTCCGCAGATCTACGTCCAGTCGTTCCCAACGCTGACTGGCAAATGGCAGATCTCGACCGAGGGCGGCACCCAGCCGAGATGGCGCCGCGACGGAAGAGAGCTGTTCTACCTGGCGCCCAACCGGAAACTGATGGCGGTCACCGTCCGCGCTGGCGCGAGCTTCGACGCCCAGACTCCTCGACCACTCTTCGAGACAAGGCTCGACGGAGCCGCACTGCGACAGACGTATGCCGTATCGGCCGATGGAAACCGATTCCTGTTGAACGTTGCGCTCGAAAGCGGCGCGCCGCCGGTGACCATTGTGATCAACTGGCCGGCGCTGTTGAAGAAGTGACTTCAGTTTCCCGCGTGAAAACGATAGCCCGCAGCTGAATTTCGAAACAATTCAGACTCGCGATCATGGTGCTCAGTATTATTGGACTTGCATCGTCCGGAGGCGAACAACAGATGTCATCCACAGCGCGTTCTGAGCTCGCACCCATGGGCAAGGTGCGCGTGGGCATCAACTTCGGAAATGCGCTCCTCACGACCAGGGATGCCCGGGGAGCTCCAGCCGGCATCGCTGTGGATCTAGCTAAAGAGCTGGCACGACGAGTGGGTCTTCCCATGGAAATCGTCAGCTACGAGAACGCCGGTGGGATGGCCGATGGGGCAAGGGCCGGC
>DASWCI010000250.1:0-2779 GCA_036390195.1 Gemmatimonadaceae bacterium | reverse complement strand
TTAGACGCTTCAAGACGTTTGATCCGAGAATTGCCGGATAACAAACGTGTTGCCAGAAAAAGAAGGTGGGCTTTTCCGGTATTCTGTCGAAACCGACGTTGCAGTACTCTTTCGGGTAACCGTCGCACATGGAAGCTAGCGGCTACGATCGGGCGCCCTTCATCCCGGAGTTCTACGATCACGTCGTACCGTACGCGACGCGCCCGGATGTGCGCTTCTATGTGGAGGCCGCTGGCGAGTCCGGCGGGCCCGTCCTAGAGCTCGGCTGCGGCACTGGGCGGATACTCATCCCCACGGCGCGATCGGGCATTGAGATCGTTGGGCTCGACGTATCGGCGGGCATGATCGAGGCCTGCCGGCGCAGGCTGCGAGCCGAGCCGCCAGAGCTGCGTGGCCGCGTCAGCCTGCACCGCGGAGACATGCGTGACTTTGATCTCGGGCGCACTTTTCGGCTAGTGACGATTCCGTTCCGCCCCTTTCAGCATCTCATCACGGTGGCAGATCAGCTCGCCTGCCTTACCGCGATACGTCGCCATCTCGCGGCCGACGGTCGCCTCGTGCTCGATGTCTTCAACCCGTCGATCCACAGTCTGGCCAAGCCGGCTGACGGTGCGGAGACAGACGAGGAGCCACCCTTCACCCTGCCCGACGGGCGGACAATCATCCGACGGCACCGCATGGTCGAGCGTGACTTGATTAGACAGGTCAATAGTGGGGAGCTCGTCTATTACGTCACGCACCCCAACGGCCGTCAGGAGCGCCTCGTCCATGCCTTTCAAATGCGCTGCATCTTTCGTTTCGAGGCCGAGCACCTGCTGACGCGGGCCGGCTTCACGGTGGATCAGGTGTACTCGGACTTCGATCGCACTCCGTATGGGTCGCGATACCCGGGCGAACTGATCTTTGTGGCCCGACGACAGCCGTGAGCAGAGTCGCCGATGTCCGCTAACCGGCGAGTGGAGCGGACGACGTACCGCCGCCGCTCACCCGTGCGTTAGGCGATTGCAAGGGTAGGGGGCACTCTGACCGACGATTCTCAATATGAGCGTGACAAGCGAGTCCGCCGGCAACTCAGAGCGCAACAGCGGTCGCTTCAACGGCAGTTCGTCCAGAATATTCGAACGCTTTCCGAACCGCCAAAGTGGCGGACACTCTCGGAGCGATTTTCCGAGGCACTGGCACGCGATGCTTTGCTAGATCCACATTGGATAAACACCGAGCGATATCCGCTCGCGCTTTACAATTTGTTTACAGGGCTCGGGTTCGAAGTGTTCGCTGGACCCATGCCACGAGTTTCTGGCGTGCAACCAGAGTACTGGGCGCCGTTGCTGGCATACCATCCCTCCCGAGCTGTGTTGTTGAATCAACGCCCGAGCACTCTGTTTGCAGATATTGCAGATATTCAGCCACTTTGCCCAGTTCCAATCTTAGGGCTTGCCTATAACGGAATCATCTGGTCGAAGCCGGGTAAGGGGTTTTATTCCGAGTACCCCGCTCGATCACTTCGCGAAGGCCGCCGAATTGCGGGAGCCCTAGCAGTTGGTCATGTGGCTCTCTCATACGACGATATAAGGGAATCGCTATTACTGGATCCGAAGTGCAACGCCAAGAGACTCCGCCAAATCGCTGCTCGCACAGGCATTCTGTCATTTCTACGACCTCCTATTGACGCGCTGCCAATATTTGGACAGCACGTGAGCGCCAACCGCGGGGACAACTATGACGTAGAGCAATTTCTATCGGAGGCTGCGGCCACCAGGGCTTCCGGTGCCGAGCTTTCCCAAGGAGACGTCACACAAGCTAAACCAGACGAAGCGCTCGATGAGCCAGAACGGTACGTTCGGGAGTTGAGGAAGGCGAAGCTACTCGACACCAGCGGGAACGGTCGGATAAGCGCGACCCAGCAAGGTTGGGCCTATCTACGGTCGCGCGTTCTGCCCTTCCCATTGTCCCAGCTTCTATATCACGCGATATCAGCTGCGCGCGAAGAGGTGAAACGCGTTGCGCAGGCTGCGTTTGCGGATGCCCTCCGACTGGGGACTGGTCTCCGCAGTATTGATTCTCAATCTGCCTTACTCAGTATCGACGAAATAGACAGCTTCGCGGCTGTCGCCTTGATCGCGCCTGCCACCGTTACAAACAGCGTACCGGTCACGGCTTCCGAGGAGCAGGTTAAGAATGCAATTTGTTCCGCTATTGGTGATTCCCCCCGAAAGGACTGGGGTGGGGAGCAGAACGACATTTTTACAAGCAGGGTAACACTGAATGGACAACGCGTTGCTGCGGCATTCCTTCTTAAGGGGCCGGCGGTACGCGGCCGTTTAACAATTGCCAAGTGCGGCAAGAATGGCGACCAGATTCAAAGACTCTTCCAGTCCGCGGCCGACCTGTTTGTAATTCAGTTTAATGGCGCAATTGATGAGCGGGTCGTCGCGGAAGCTCGAGATAAGGTGCTTCTATTGAGGGCCCGCGGATCGAGCGCCGCGTGCCTCATAATGGACGGCATCGATACTGCGAGATTCTTGGCGGCGTATGCGTAGCACATTTGGTGCCGGATTACATGCGCTGTCGCCCAACTTTAGGTGGAGCGGACGGGCCGGAATCGCCGTGCTACGTTCACCTTCCATAGTGGTCCGCGGCTCACCAAGACGTTGGGCAACTCATGGTACGCATTGAGCTCGCGACCCACAGTTCGCTTTCGCAGATCGCTTCGTTCTACTTGGCGTGCGGCTATGGCGGTGGTGTGAGCGAGGCTGATACCGTTCTCGTTGCCTACGAC
>DASWCI010000249.1:0-10290 GCA_036390195.1 Gemmatimonadaceae bacterium | reverse complement strand
TTTTAGATCTGTTGGGAAGGAGGGCGTGGGTGTCCTCGTAAGCAGCGCCTCGCGTAGCGAGAGACTCGCGTTAATTGAGGAGGCACCCGAGCGCCACGCAGAAACGAGCGAGGCTCGATGCGTGTAAGCGAGTTAGCTGCTGGAGAGGATACCTACGCCTGACTGACCGGCAACGATCCCAGAACCCGGAACAAGAATCGGCGCGGCGAAATGAGCAGCGGCTAGAAGAAATCCTCGAGCCAGGTTTTGAGCCTCTTCGTGAAGCGATCTACGCCGACGCCGGCTAGCGCTCGGTGTCTGCCACTCGGGGCGAAGCCCGCGGCTGAGCGATGCGCACCGTAAAGCGCGAGCCCCACGACGGTCGCGAATCGCGGCGCCTGCACCGAATCGCTGAGACCTCCGATGTTCTCTTCCGGGAGACCGATTCTCACTCCTGTTCCAAAGACATCGGCCGCCAGCTCGCCGACGCCCTGCATCGCCGCCGCGCCGCCCGTGATCACTACGCCGCCGTTGAGACGCTGCGCGAAACCGCCGCGTTGGATCTCGCTCAGGACGAGGTTGAAGATCTCGTCCATCCGCTGGTGGATAATGTGCGCCAGCACCTGACGCTGAATGTGCCGCTCGCCCTGCGCTACTGTGCTGGGCAGCTGGAGAATGTCCTCAGGATCAACGAGCGGCTCGTAGGCGCACCCGTATCGCTCCTTCAATCGCTCCGCGTCGGCTTGCGTAACGCCGATTCCCTGCACGATGTCGCTCGTGACGTTGTTCCCGCCGTAGTTGACGGTCCCAAGGTGACGAATCTTCCCCTCGTGAAAAACCGCAATGTCAGTCGTGCCGGCACCCATCTCGACGAGAGCGACGCCGAGCTCTTTCTCGTCTTCAGTGAGAACGCTGAGCGCGCTCGCCAGCGGCTCGAGGACGAGCTCGCGAACATGGTATCCCGCTCGCTCGACTGACTTACGAAGATTCATTGCCGGTGACGCGCCTATCGTCACGAGATACATCTCGGTCTCGAGTCGAGTGCCGATCATTCCGATCGGATCGCGAATCCCCTGATTCTTGTCGACCGAGTACTCCTGCGGAATCGCGTGCAGAAGCTCTCTGTCCTGGGGGACCGGCTGCGCTCGAGCGACGTCGTTGGCGCGATCGACATCGGCTTTCGAGATCTCATCGCCGTTCACGGCGACGATTCCCTTGCTGATCATTGCGCGGACATGCTCGCCGGCAATTCCGGCGTAGAGCGTATCGATCTTCATCCCGGCCATTCGCTCGGCGTCTTCGACCGCCTTTCTGATGGAGCGAGTCGTCTCCTCGATATCGGAGACGATACCACGCCGCAGACCGGTCGTTCGCGCCTGGCCGACGCCCAGGATTTTCAGGTAGGGCGCACCCTTGGCGTCGGCGGGCATGGCTTGGCCAATGACCACAGTGGTCTTCGAAGAACCGATGTCCAGTCCGGTGATGATGTTTTCGGGATTCATTGAAGCCTTGCGATGACCTGATCGCGATAACGGAAATCGAGCTCACCTACACTTACCTGCCGGCGAGCGAGATCGGTTTCAACCGGAAAGATATCGGCCAACCGCTCGACTGACAGTCCTACTGGTACACGCACGCGCAACGTTCGACGGTTCTGCGCAGCGGAATCGCTTGCGCCGCCGACGATCTCCGAGCCGCGGGACAGCGTGAGGAGAATCTCATCGCGCCCGGTTCGCTTTACTTCTTCGACGCGCGCGAACACGCGCGGCTCGGTCGCGCGAATCGCGCCGACGAGCTTAAGAAGAACGGGATCAGCACTCGCAACAATTGGAAGGTCCAGATTCGTCCGCGATGGATCAATCGGCAGTTGCCTGCCGAGCGAGTCATATGGAAGAAGGCCAGCCGGAGTCTGGATCAATGCGACGGGCAGATTTTCCGTTATCGTCACAACGAGCGTGCCCGGCATGCGGCGCGTGATTCTGACATCGGAGACCTGCGGATGCTTGCGAACTCGCTGCCGATAAGGCTCGAGGTCGTCCCACAGCGACGCGAGCGTATCGATTTGTAGCCGCGACACGATTTCATTGGGCTGCAGATAACGCGCTCCACGGATCTCGACGCTGCGTACACGGAAGAACGCCATTTTCCGCGCGGCGGCACGAGTGCCCCAGGCAGAGGCCATGATGATGGCGATGAGAAAGATCGCGCCGAGAATCTTCCAACCCGGTTTTCGTAGTCTCTCTCTCGAGATCATTTTGCTCGCTTCTCGAGGTGGTCTCTGAGCTCCGGGCCCGTACGTGTGATGTCGCCCGCGCCGATGGTGATCACCACGTCCCCCTCCCGCACGAATCCAGTGAGCGCCGCGGCGAGATCAGAGCGAGATCCCTGCCAGGTGGGGGGACGTCCCGCGCGCTCCATCGATGACGCGACCAGCGCGGAAGTAATTCCCGGTACTGGCTGCTCGCGAGCCGGATATATCTCGGCCAGGAAAACGCTGTCGGCGGCCGCGAGTGCCTGACCGAAAGCGTCGGAAAAATCGCGGGTGCGCGAGAAGAGATGGGGCTGGAACGCCGCTACGATGCGGCGGCCGGGGTACGACGTCCGCGCGGCCTGGAGGGTCGCAGCGATTTCGGTTGGGTGGTGCGCATAGTCGTCCACAATGGTCACGCCTGCGATATCGTAGAGCCGTTGGAAGCGTCGATCAACTCCGCCGAACTTGAAAAAGCCCTCCCGCATCGCATCGAGAGTGACACCAAGAGAAAATCCCACCGCGATCGCGGCGAGAGCATTCTGGACGTTGTGATGACCAGGCACACGCAGCGCGACATCGCCAAGCGGTTGTCCATCGTAACTGACCGAGAATGAGGTTGAGTGGCCTTCGGAGCGAACATCTCGGGCGATCAGGCGCGCGTTATGGCTTGCTTGGTAGTTCCACGCGTTATCGTAGGGTTTGAGGCTGTAGCGAATGATTTCCGCGCTCGCGGGCAGATCCAGGGATCTCACGCCCGCGTCGTCTTCGCAAATCACGACCGTCGCGGCGTTTCGTACGAAGTTCGAGAAGGTTGACTTGATGTCCTCCAGGTCGCGATAGATGTCGAGGTGATCGGCTTCTATGTTCGTGACGACCGCAACGTTGGGCGATAGCGTCAGAAAGGATCGATCGTATTCGTCGGCTTCGACAACGAACAATTCGTCTGATTCATAGTGGAGATTTCCCTTCCACTCGGCGACTCGCCCGCCGGCAATCCCGGTGGGTGCGAGACCCGCGGCGGTGAGAGCAGCTGTAGTCATAACCGTAGTGGTGGTTTTGCCGTGGGTTCCAGCGATCCCAACGACACGTCCACCGGCAACGGCGCGTCCAAGCGCCTCCGCTCTCCTCGTGATCGGAATGCCCAGCTCCCGCGCCCGAACGAGCTCGGGATGATTCTTCGGCATTGCGGAGGTGACGATCAGCTCGCGAGCACCCTCGACGTGCTCGGGACTGTGCCCCTTTACGACCGGAATGCCGAGCGCCTCGAGATCCTCGATCGAATCCGGATTTGCGTCACAGCCAGTCACCGTGACCCCGCGGCGAGCGAGCAGCTCGGCGAGTGCGCGCATGCCGGCGCCAGCGATCCCAACGAAGTGGATAGGACGCGGGTCGGAGCTATCGAGCGCAGTCATCGAGGTGGAGGGGCGACGTGAGACGGCAGTGCGGCTCGTCTCAGCGGCGCGTTTGCTCGCTTGCGACGAGGCGGAGTATGTGCTGCGCAATGTCGGCCGCGGCGGTTGGTCGCGCGCGCTCGAGCGCCTTTGCGCGCATGGTTGAGAGCTTTGCTGGATTAGCCAACATCGATTCTACTGCGCTGGAGAGTGTAGCGGTGTTGAGATCGGATTGTCGAATCATCTCCGCTGCGCCGGCGTGATCAAGCGCCTTGGCGTTAGCAGTCTGATGATCAGCCGCTGCGGTCGGTAAAGGGACTACGATCGACGGAATCCCCCAGGCACAGAGCTCCGCGGTCGCCATCGCACCCGCGCGCGACAAAGCGAAATCGGCAGCGCGATATGCCTCTGAAATTGGCGCAATGTACGCTCTCACTTTCACCTGGTTGCTTTCGTAGTGCACCAATCCATCGTAGTTCGCCTTGCCAGTTGCCCAAATTACGAAGAGGTCTGGTGGTAATCCGTGGTCTACCCATGCCGCGACGACATCGTTCATCGCCTTCGACCCCTGACTGCCGCCGTAAACGAGCAACACCTTCCCGCCGGAGCTTGGGAAGCCCCACTTGGCTCTCGCCGGCGCTTTTTCGAAGGCGTCAGCCGGCGGAGGCTCGATTGGATTTCCGGAGTCGAACACGCCTGTCCGCTTCGACGGGGAGAGGTATCGCCGCGCTTCGGGGAATCCGAGATGCACTTGAGCGGCGAAGCGACTGAAGAAGCGCGCCGTGACTCCGGGGTAAGTATTCTGTTCTTGAAGCACGAACGGGATATGGTGGAGCGTGGCATAAGCCAGAGTTACACCCGATGCGTATCCGCCCGTTCCGACGACGCAGGCTGGTGGCTCGCTACGAACCTCGGCGGTAATCATCCGCCAGGCGCTTGTCGCGCCTCTTACAGTCTTCCAGTTTTGCCACGGGCGGGATCGATAAAAGGGATGAAGATCGAGCAGCTCGAATGCGAATCCAACTTGTGGCAGAACATCGCGCTCGACGCCGCGCCGTGCTCCGATGAAAAAAGGCTCGACCCGAGGATCAGCCTTTTTGAGTGCGCGGGCGATCGCAAGGCCCGGGTAGAGATGCCCACCCGTGCCGCCTCCCGCGAAGATCACCCTCATCGCGCGGGAAGCGCGCGAAGAGCGAGTGGATCAGTCGCCGCTCCGCCAAAAACTCTTTCCCGCGAGCTGCCAATGTTTACAAGGATTCCGGTCATGACGAGAGAAAGGACCAGATTGGATCGACCATAGGAAATGAACGGGAGGGTAAGGCCAGTAGTCGGAAGCAATCCGGTTGCCACACCGATATGAAGATACGCGGTCAGAACCATCGTGACCGTCACACCCACGGCGACGAGCTGCAGGAACGGGGTTCGTGCCTTCCGGGCGATCCTGAATCCGAGCGCCGCATACAACGCGAAGGCGAGCACCAGCATAGTGATGCCGATGAATCCCCACTCCTCTCCGATGTGACCGGCGATGAAGTCGTCATACCCAAAGGGCAGAAATCCGTACTGCTGGCGTCCGCGACCAAATCCCACTCCAAATATCTGGCCCGATCCAACTGCTATCAGTGATTGTCGGAGCTGATAACTCACCTCGAGTGGCGCTGCACCTGGATCGAAGAACGCAGACATTCGCAGCAGGACGTAATTCAGCCTCTCGATCTTCACGTAAAGGAGAGGGATGAGCATCACGCCCAATGCAACAAAGTGCCCGATGCGTACGCCGCCCGCGAACAGGATGATTCCCATTACCAGCGTGAACATCATCGCCGTCGAAAGATCGGGCTCGAGCATTACCAGAATGTTCAGCGCCCCAATCACCAGCAGAAAAGGCAGCAGACCCTTAGTAAGTTTTCGTAGCGAAGCTCCTTTTTTGATCACCAGCATCGAGGTCCAGACGATGACCGCCAGCTTTGCCAGCTCCGAAGGCTGCAACGAGCTGCCGAACAGATATCTGCGGGAACCGTGAACGCGTGGAGCGATCCCAGCGGTAAAGGGGAGGATCACGATGATGAGCAGCAGGAGCGAGAGGATCATCGTGGGCCAGGCCCATTTCTCCCACATCTCAGCGTCGAGCTTTGCTGATACAGCGAAGAGCGCAACGCCAACTGCCATGCCGAGGAGTTGTCGAACGAGGAGATGAGCGTGGCCGTAGCCCGCCTGCATCTCGACGATCGCACTTGCGCTGTACACAGTCGCTAGCCCGAACGACAGCAGAATTCCGGTGAGGATCACCAGAACGCGCGCCTCGAGTCCCATATGCCAGCGCTCAATCAGATTCGCCGATGCTTCCATTAGGCTTCCTTTGCCGCGAGCGCGCGGAAGCGCTCACCTCTTTCCTCATAATTCGAGAACATGTCGTAGCTGGAGCAGGCTGGCGAAAGCAGCACCGCGTCGCCCGGACGTGCAGCCGCGCGCGCCGCTTGAATGACCTCGTCGAAGTCGGAGCCCAGTCGCACGACATCAACTACGGGGCGAAGATCGGTCGCGATGATTGGTGCCGCTTCGCCGTATGCGATCACTCGCTTCACCTTTCTTCTCACGACATCACTCAGCGCGGTATAGGCCTCACCCTTGTGCCTGCCCCCGAGCAATAGGACGGTCGGACGCTCCATACCGTCAATTGCGACGGCTGCTGAGCTGACATTGGTTGCTTTGGAATCGTTGATCCACTGCACACCTCCGAATTCTCCGACCAGCTCCAGTCGATGGGGAAGCGAGCGAAAGGTCCTGAGCGCGGCGGCGATTCCCTTTCTGGCTTTTTGTGTCTGGTGCGATCGGTCCGCGGCCATTACCGCGAGCGATGCCGCGAGCGCATTTCCGACGTTGTGCTGGCCGAGCAGCGGGAGATCCCTGCGTTGGAGAAGCGGCGCAGCCAACACAACGAGCTCGCTGGTGCGCGCATCGAGACACGCTTCCGCGTCTTCACTAACGGAAAAAGAGTACTTGTGGCCAGCGATATCTTGCGCCATGCGCATCACCGCTCGATCGTCGTGATTTACCACCCAGACCGAGTCTCCATCGGCGTTCGCGAAAAGACGCCGCTTGTCAGCGTAATACTCTTCGACGCTCGAGTACCGGTCGAGATGATCAGGACTCAGATTCGTCAGCACGCCGACCACCGGTTTGAGGCTCGGCGTATCGTGCAGCTGGAAAGAGGACATCTCGAGCGAAATCCATTTAGGTGCTTGCTCGCGTCCGGCTATCTCGGAGAGCGGCGTTCCAATGTTGCCGGCTTCAACCGCCTCCAGGTCCAGGCCACGCAGAAGGTGAGCTATCAAGGCAGTCGTCGTAGTCTTACCGTTGGTTCCGGTGACGGCGATGATGCGCGGTTCCTCGAGAAAGTTGAGCGCGACCTCGACTTCGCTTGCGATCGTGATGCCGTTCTCTCGCGCAAACGCTAGCGGGCGAGCTGAGGGAGGGACGCCGGGGCTGGTGACGACGAGACCTGCGCGTGCCAGTCGCTCGAGGTCATGGCGCCCAACATCGACCGCGATTCCCTGGGCGCGGAGCTCCTCGGCGCATCGTCCCGTGTCGGGCGAAGACGCCACGTCAGAGGCGTAAACGTTGTAGCCGTGCTTTCTCAACAGCATTGCCACGGCGCGACCGCTCTTGGCGAGGCCGATGACGGCAATCTCGCTCTCGCGCGGCACGAGCTCGCGCGGCGTCATCGCAACTTCAGAGTGCTCAGGGCGATGAAGGCGGACAGCACTCCGAGTATCCAGAAGCGCACGACCACTTGTGCCTCATCCCAACCTTTTACCTCGAAGTGGTGGTGCAGCGGCGCTCGTTTGAACACCCGGTGCTCCCGCGCGTACTCGAGCCCGTATCGTCGCTTGCGGTACTTGAACACGAACCGCTGTACGATGACAGAGATCATCTCGGCGACGAAGACGGCTCCAACGAGAAGGAGCAAAAACTCTGACTTGAGGAGGATCGACACCGCTGCAAGTGCGCCACCGAGCGCCAGCGATCCCGTGTCGCCCATGAAGACTTCAGCCGGATGGGTGTTGTACCAGAGAAATCCTATGCACGCTCCCATCAGGGCAGCACAGAACACGGTAAGCTCCCCCGATCCGCGCAGGAAGTAGACATGAAGATATTGACTCGCATCGACACGTCCAACGACGTATGCATAGAAGGCGAACGTCAGCGCCGCAATCGCGGTGAGACCCGCGGCGAGCCCATCGAGTCCGTCGGTGATGTTGACAGCGTTGCTGGCGCCCGTCATCACGAAGGTCACGAACAACACATACAGCCATCCCAGGCCCGCAGTGAGCGGTACGATCAGGATGTACTTGTAGAAAGGGAGCGTCGTCGAGGCGCCGGGGAGATTCGATAGCGGATGCTTCCAGAGGTAATATCCGACCGCGAACCCAAGCGTGACCTGACCCGCCAGTTTGTAGCTCTCGACCAGGCCGGTGTTCTTTTTCCCCGCCAGTTTTTGTTTGAGCTTGAGGTAGTCATCCCAGAAGCCGATCGCGCCCATCCACGCCATGCACACCATGGCAATCAGGACGTAGCGGTTGTCCAAGCGTGCCCAGAGGAAAGTGCTGGTGAGAGTCGCCCCGAGAATGATGAGTCCGCCCATCGTCGGAGTTCTTCCCTTCTGCTGATGTGCGTCGGGCGTTCCTTCGCGAATAACCTGGTGCAGCCGCATACGCCGCAATCGCCGCATGATTCCCGGGCCGACAATCCAGGTGAGTAGAATCGCGCTCACCGCCGCGCCTGCGGCGCGAAAAGTTATCCACTGAAACAGTCGCAGAAACCCGAAGTGCGGCAGTCCTACGAATGGAACGAGCAGATAGTTCAGCACTATGCCGTGGCCCAGGTGGTTAGATGTGGCACGAGACGCTCGAGCTGCACACCCCGTGATGCTTTCAGCAATATGATCGCGTTACGCTGCAGTCTGGCCTGCAGCCGTGGCCAGAGATCTTCGACATCCGGCGCCGTGATCACGCGGTCGCCCCGATCCTGCTTCTCGAGCGCCGGCGCGAACTCGCCAATGCCGGCTACGATGTCGGCACCGGACGCCAACGCGAGACCCGCGATGTCGGCGTGACATTGCTCCGACGCTGCACCGAGTTCCCGCATCGTACCAAGGACGATTACCCTCTGGCGTCCGCTACCAGTGCCTTTCAGAAACTCGATCGCAGCGCGAGTCGATCCGGGGTTCGCGTTGTATGCGTCGTTTATCAGCGTGACATCGCCGACCTGCTCCCATGACGAGCGCATCTTCGGCTGCGGCACATCGACGATTCCCACTGCTGCATCCTCGTAGCTCACACCGCACTCCCGAGCGACGGCCAGTGCCAGCATCGCGTTTCTGAGATTGTGTAGCCCACGGACAGGCGGTCGCACTGTCACGCCAGCGATCTCGATCACGCCTAGTCCCTCCGGTCCAATCTCCCACCGATCCGGCTTGACGTCCGCGTTTGACTCGAGACCCGCGACGATCAGCCGCCTGGCCTTTCCGCGCGCCACTTCTGCAATCTCGGGTTGAGCGGAAGGAGCGATACCGACTGCGACCCCGTCATAGATGGCGACTTCCTCGCGCAAAACACCTCCCAGATCGCCGAGGCCTTCCAGGTGTTCCTCCGCGATCGATGTAACCAGCGACATGTCTGGTTCAGCGATGTCTCGAAGAATCGCGACTTCTCCCGGAAGGCTCGTTCCAACTTCTACAACGGCAACCTCGGCCTCTGGCGGAAGCGCCAGCAGCGTAAGCGGCACACCGATCCGGTTGTTCAAATTTCCGCTCGTCGCATGGACTGTGTAGGCACCGCTTAGAGCCGCCTTGATCAAATCTTTCGTGCTTGTCTTTCCGTTGCTCCCCGCAACTGCGACGATCGTTTTCCCCCAGGCCTTGCGCCAATAGTGCGCGAGCGCGCCGAGCGCGATGAGAGTATCGCGCACCTCGAAGATCGGAACGCCCAGCGTATTCAGTTTCGGAACACGAGAAACGACGAGGGCTGATGCTCCGTCGCGCACCGCGTCGCTCAAATAGTCGTGACCATCGAACCGTTCGCCACGAAGGGCAACGAAGACGTTTCCCTTCTGAATCTTGCGCGTATCGGTCGTTACGACGCTTACCTGCGTTGGTCCACGCGGCAGCCTGCCAACGGCCTGATCCGCTAGCGCGGCGGCGATGCGATCCAGTGTCCAGAATCCGGTGCTCAAGCGTGACTTCCCCTACCCGTCATCTCGCGCACGATTTCCTTTTCGTCGAATGGAAATGATGTAGTTCCGCGAACCTGATACGTTTCGTGACCCTTACCCGCGAGCAGCACGACGTCGTCCCCCTCAGCGATATCCATTGCGCGCTGTATCGCAGCGAGGCGGTCGGTCACGCGCTGATGCTTCGACGCGCGCATGCCCGCCTCGATGTCATCGATGATCGCGTCCGGGTCCTCGGTGCGCGGATTATCGCTGGTAACGATAACGCAATCGGCCCCGCGCTCCGCGATCTCACCCATCAGCGGGCGCTTACCCTTGTCGCGATCTCCGCCAGCGCCGAAGACCACGATCAGTTTTCCACGGGTGAAAGCTCGAGCAGTTTTCAGGCTGCGCTCGAGCGCGTCGGGGGTATGCGCGTAATCCCGCACGACGGTCGGG
>DASWCI010000248.1:0-2791 GCA_036390195.1 Gemmatimonadaceae bacterium | reverse complement strand
GCCGGTGCTGTTTGGCCCACGCAATGAGAAGAGTCGGGAAGCATCGAAGCTTGTTCAGGCCGGTGGCGGAGCGGTCGTTACTGGCAGCGCCGATCTGGCGATTCGCCTCGGCGATTGGCTCGGATCTGTCGCGGCTCGTGACGCGGCGGGTGGTGCGGCCCGCGCGATGGTTCAGAATGGTCTCGGTGCGGCTGAGCGTTCTTTCGCGCTCGTTACCGACTTGCTCAGCCGCTGACTACCGGTGCGGGATGAATCGGCGGCCGATACGACACGCCACTCGTGCTCGGCCGATGGACGAAGAATCCCTGCACGAGATGCACGCCGAGTGATTTCACCATCTCGTATTCTTCCTTGCGCTCGACCCCTTCAGCAATGACCATCGCGCCGTGCTCATTGGCGAAGCGCACCATTGTCTCGACCAGATTCTGCTTGATGAAGTTCTGGTCGATGCAGTTGATGAGCGACATATCGAGCTTGATGAAATCGGGCTCGAGATTGGCGATCGATCCGAGCCCGGCGTATCCGCTTCCCGCGTCGTCAACCGCGAAACGGAAGCCCTTGTCGCGGAATTCTTTCAGGCGGCCTCGGAATTTTGGGTAGTCCTTGATCGCCGTTCTCTCGGTGATCTCGATCACGACACGCGTTGGGTCCTTCACGTTCAGCTCCTTCACATCGAACGAAGGGTCGGCGAAGTCGGCAGGATCGACGTTCATGAACAGCAGCTCGCCGTCCTTGAGAAGCTTGCCCATTCCTTCGATCGCGCGCTCGCGACACAGTCTGCTCAAATCCCAGATCAGATCGGATTGCGCGGCGATCTCGAACATCACCTCCGGGCTTCGCATGCTGCGGAGATTTCCCCGCGCCAGCGCCTCGTAGCCGAATACTTTCTGGCTGTCGGTGATGACGATCGGGTGATACTCGATGTAGAGCCCGCGATCCCGTAACGTCTCCCGCAAGTCGGCAACTTTTTTCGCCTGCTCCCGGTGCTCGAGGCTTTTCGACGCGTTCGCGGCTTCACGCATTCCGCGATAGATCTGTCGCTCGAGTCTCAGCTTCGGATTGTAGATGACTAACGACCGTCCAACGAAGATGTCGAAGAGAGCAGCGATGTCTTCGCCGTGTACCCGCTCTATCTCCGACGAGACCGCTTCCTTGAGTCCCACTGTGATCTCGGTGATCTCCGCGTCCGTGGCAGCAGGGGTGTCGTCCTGCGGAACGTGGAAAAAAACGAAGTCGTCGTCGTTCGGAAACGCCACCATGAGCTTCGAGGAAGCAAGCGGACTCCTGCTCAGAAATTCGCGCATTGCTTCACCGGTCGTCTCGAGGACACTATCCAGTTTTTCCCAACCGTAGACTTCTTCGACTTTGGAATAGCGATCGAAATTGAAGTACAGAATGACGACTTCGCCTCTGTCCTGGACCGCCTTTCGGATGCTGTCGATTGTTGCGGCTACCGTGGGCAGCCGCGTGAGCGAGTCGCGGAGAAGCTGGTGATAGTCCACGCTCAGCGAGTGCCGGGGGCGGTGGGAGCGGTTGGGGCGGCAGTTCCGGCGTAGGGGGTGACCAGCTTCACGTTTCGCTCGACGGTAGCTGCGAGCCTCGGCAGCTCGAATGGTTTCTCGACGAAGTCGTCGGCTCCCGTCTGCAAAGCCTGCCGCTTGTTTACCCAGTCGTCGAGCGCGGTGACCATTACTACTCTGACGTTGCGGCCGAGGGTTGGATGCTGCTTCATCTCGCGGCAGACCTGCCAGCCATCGCGGCCGGGCATCATCACATCGAGGAGCACCAGCGCGGGCTTTACCTCCTCGAATGCCTTTAGGGCGTCATCTCCGTTGTAGGCAACTGTGATCGGGTAGCCCCGTGCCTCGAGGTAGTCACGAATGATGTGGGCGTTGTCGGGGTTGTCGTCGACCACCAGGATCGGCGGATGAGAGGAGTCTGCCATAAGCGATTGTCTGAAATGGTTTTATGACAATTCGCGGCGCAATTCGCAAGCCAAGGGACTGCGACCTACTCAATGCGGGTCCAGATCAGTATAGTGCCGCACTCTGCCCGATTGGATGCGTATTGCACGGGTGTTTCTTCACGGCTGGCGTAGAACTCGATTCCCTGAATTGTCGACGGTGGAATCGAGTTGATGTTGAAAAGACTCTCGCCGACATCCGACGAGAACACTCGCACGTTATCGATATACACCTGCGAATAGCAGCCCCGAGGAGCTCCCTTCCTTCTATCCATCGCATCCCCGCCGCGTCCGAGTCCCCCAACCCAACGAGAGCTGGCGACGGCGCTCTCGGCGCCGTAGCGGTTGACGCGAAGCCCAGGGAGCTTTGAAACTATTTCTCCGAGCTGGCGATCTCTCTGTTTTTCGATGTCCGAGCGAGTCAAGAATGCGCCGCCGCCGTGAGCGCGACGATCTTCGAACTCGAGAAACTTTCCGTATTGATTCGCCAACCCGACCACGTTCACCGTGTCGAGAGAAACAGGCGCCGGGAGCAGCGCGAAATCCACGGCGAGCGAGTCCGTTCCCGAGAAGCGAGCGTTGATGGCGATCGGGTTGTAGCCAACCCTGCGGATGATTACGCGGAAGACGCCTTTCGGAATGTCCTTGAAGAAGAATTTGCCGAGCGAATCTGTGCGCACTCCGAGATTGAGCGCGGGGATCGTGATCTCAGCACCGAAGAGCGGAGGAGAGGGATCGCCGTCAGCGACAACACTGCCAAGAAACACCGACTGGGCGCGAGCAGCGGGGGCGAGGCACACTGCGAGCGTGATCTGAACCCAGACTCGA
>DASWCI010000247.1:0-2328 GCA_036390195.1 Gemmatimonadaceae bacterium | reverse complement strand
GCGCGATGACTATCCGCGTTGGCGGTGGCGTCGCGACGAGAAGGAAGGGCGGGTGAGCAAGGTCCGGCCGGTATGGGCAACGTTCGAGCTGGATGACGCCGACGTCGCAGCAGTAGAAGCCGAATACGGCCAGGGGGCGCTCGCGGCCCGCACGCTCACTGCCTGGCGCACATACGCCAATGAGCTGATCCTCGAAGTGCAGGTCAACGATGCAGCGGTAGTCCAGCATTTCGTCGATCAGCTCCTTGACGGAAGCCCGGCGCGGAAGGCTGCAGCGAAAGCAAAGACGTTCGAACAGCTCCAGGCGGCGATCGAGAAGACCAAGGCCGCGGTCACTGGGCCAGACGGCGCCACTGCAGCGCCAGTCGGACAGACAGAGGCGGCGACGGTCGAGTCCCGGATACGCGAGCTCGTCGGGAAGGGCGGCTTTGGGCATCACGTCGCGGAGGCGCTGCGTGGGCGCTTACCGAAGTTCTTCTACTTCGGTCAGTACAGCTTCCTCCCCGGTCGGATCGCTCTCGGCAAGCTCCTGAGCACCAGCCCGGACGACCAGGACGAAGAGGATGTTACTGCGCTGGCGCTCCTCAAGCTTGCCGGTGGCACAAATGAGAATCTGACAGCCGAGGACTACGAGCAGCGCGTCGCGGAGCTTGAGGCGTCTGCGAACGAGATCACTCGCCAGGTGCTGGACTATTGGGAGACGAACCAGCAGATCCGTGTCAGCTTCGATGTCGACAAGAAGATCGAGAAGGACGGTAGCGGCGTTCAGCGGATCGTCGAGCGCTATCTCGACATTCGGCTGCACGACGAGCGTCACCAGTTTACGACGAACTTCAAGACGCGCTCGACCGGATTCCGGTGGCTGTTTTCTTTCATCGCCGCCTTCTCGGCTTTTGAGGACTTGCCGGAGGGGGTTGTGGTGCTGCTCGACGAACCCGCGCTTAACCTGCACGCACGTGCGCAAGCGGACTTCTTGCGGTTCATCAACGAACGCATCGCGACGCGTCACCAAGTTATCTACACGACGCACTCGCCGTTTATGGTGGAAGCTGATGGGCTGCGCCGTGTGCGGCTGGTCGAGGATAAGGCAGAAGGGGATGCTGGCAGCACGGTCACCCGCGACGTCCTGTCGACCGATCGAGACACGCTCTTCCCGCTCCAGGCGGCGCTCGGTTACGACCTGAGCCAGAACCTGTTCGTCGGCGCGAACAGCCTGGTGATAGAAGGCACGTCCGACTTCATCTACATCTCCGCCTTCTCCCGTTATCTGGAAGGGCTCGGACGGTCACATATCGATTTTCGCCGGTGGACGCTCACGCCGGTCGGTGGCGCCTCCGGCGTTCCGACGTTCGTTGCACTCCTCGGCAGTCGATTGAACGTCACCGTGCTGGTGGACGCCGACGCGAAGGTCAACCAGCGGCTCACCGACATGGTGGTTAAGGGGCTGCTTCAGTCCCAGCGTCTCGTGACGGTGGGGCAGGCGCTCGGAAAGGTACGCGCTGACATCGAGGACCTATTCACGCCCGACGAGTACGTCACGCTGTATAACAAGGCTTTCGGGACGGCCGTGAAGGTGCCCGATTTGCCGCCCGGGGACGGCCCCATCGTGAACCGACTCGAACAGCGTGTCGGGGCGTTCGATCATGGTCGGCCCGCGGAGGTGATGCTGCGCGACCCGGACTTCGTCAAGACGTCGAGCGAGGCGACGCTCAAGCGCTTCGAGAAGCTGTTTGAGCTGGTGAACGCGACGATGCCGAATGCGGCGGGCGTAACGTCCGGAGTCACCCCGGACACGCGGTCGGCCAGCGAGCCAGCCGCAGTCGCAGAATAGTCAGCACCGCCTAACCGCAGCGACTTCGAATGCACCCTACGGCGCGCGTTCCGTAGGGTGCATGGCGCTCTCGGCTCAACCTTGTCGCAAGAGGACAGGTCCTTGGATGTCTGGATATGATCAACGTCACGCCGCAAAAGCGCCTTACCGTGCAGCAAAATCGCCCTAAACTCCGCCAAACTGGGACGACATTGTAGAGCGAGTGATCCGGGGACGCGCGAAGTGGCCAAGAAACATCGAGACTACTTCATAACGGTCGACAATGATGGTCTTCCCACGAACGAAATCGATCCATGGGCGGAGCAGAAGTACCAATACCTCGGGATGTATGCGCAATTATTCTCAACCGGGATGAAGAACAAGTGGTTGCACCGAATCTATCTGGATCTGTTCTCTGGCCCGGGTTACTCAAGAGTGCGCGATACCAATCGAGTGGTGCTCGGCTCTCCAATGATCGCGCTCAGCCTACCGGATCGATTTGATTCATATGTCTTTGC
>DASWCI010000246.1:0-2228 GCA_036390195.1 Gemmatimonadaceae bacterium | reverse complement strand
CAGAGACTACCTCGACTCAAGCAAGCGGCTCAACGGAGTCCTCGGTGGTGCGCCGGTGGACGAGCGCGGGAGTTGCGCAGGCCAACGTCTCCTGGCGCAATGATGGTTATCTCACCGCCGGTCTCCGCGTCGAGCGCAACGATGCGATAGGGAGCGGCAGCAATCGGACGGTGTCAGTGCTGCCAATGCTTGGCGTCGCGATGGTGCGCGACCATGGACCTCTGACTGTCAAGCTTCGCTCGGCATACGGGCGAGGCATTCGTCCCGCGACGACGCCAATTCGGGAGACGGCATGGTTCGATCCGCATCGGCAGTCGCGGGTGCTCGATCTTGCGCCTGAAGAACAATCAGGGATCGAAGCCGGGATGGACGTGTTCCTCGGCAAGACATTGGGCTTTCAGGTGACGCGCTTCGATCAGCTCGCATCAGGCCTTATCCAGCGAGTGGCCTATCTCAGCACGAGCCCTGCCAGTGTCGGCCCTCCGCCGCCGAGTGGATACGCGCCGACGCAGCCGGTAGCGCCGGAAGAGAGGCGCATCTCGTACATGTTGCAGAATGTTGGTGAGATTACCAATCGCGGGTGGGAGTTGAAGAGCGACCTGAACCTGGCATCACTGACGCTGAGCGGAACGTTCTCGACGGTCGATAGCAGGGTGAGACGCGTGGCGCGTGGCTACATCGGAGATTTGCGGGTCGGTGACCGGATGCTCGAGGTGCCGGCAAAGACAGCGAGCATTTCCGCAGCGTGGATGGGCGGCGGCTGGAGCAGTTCGGTTGTGGCGTCGCGATCGTTCGACTGGATCGATTACGATCGGGTAGCGCTCGCCGGCGCATTCTCGAATTCCAGCCAGCCCGACGCGCAGCTGGTGGGTCCTGAGCTGCGCAACTATTGGCTCGAGTACAGCGGTGTTACCCGGCTGCGCGCGAGTCTGGGCCGCAGTCTTTTCCGCGGGTTCTCGTTCACAGTGAGCGGAGAGAATCTTCTCAACAGGCAGCACGGCGAGCCGGACAATATCACCGTTGTCCCCGGGCGGACGATCAGCTTAGGACTCCGCGCAATCATGTAATGGGAAAAAACAACTCTTAATTGGGCGCCGGCAATCTCCAATGCGCTTGCAGGTTATTGTACTCGTCAGCGGTGAGTTGGACGAGCACGGGCCGCTTGTCGGGATCGAGCCACAGCATCACCTCGCGCAGTTTCGCTTCATCGAACGCAGTGCAGCCAGCAGTGTGCGAATCCGGCCCGGCCCAGATGTGCAGAAAGATGCAGGACCCGCGACCCTTTACCGGCGGTGACGCGTTGTAGCCGACGATGACGCCGATCTTGTACTGCGCCACCTGACGCATATGCTCGGCGCTGTTCCAGTCCACGCGAGACACGGCTGCCCTGTCGACAACAGTGTTGTAGTGAGCCGAGGCAGTGTCGTCGACGCAGTCAGTGGTCGGAAGCAATTGCACGTAGGGCAACCGTAAGTTCTGCATCGAGTCGCGTGGTGCGAAGCCAAAAGCGGTGTCGAGTGGGAACATCCCAGCCGGAGCTTTCCCATCACCTTCGTGCTTGTACGGACCGTCGCTCAATACCTCGTCGAATCCGACACCCCACGCGATTCCAGTGCGTCCAACAACGAGGGGGATTGGCGCCTCGACGCGGTTCCACACCGATGTTGGCGTTGCGCGCTCGAATCTCGTCATGGTACCAGTCGTCGATGTCCAGTTTGAAGTAACCACCATTACCAACTGTCGTGACGCATCGATCTCAGCGCTCGGCAACACTCCCGTTCGCGGCTGACAGGCGAAGAGAAGCGCCAGTAGACTCAAGGTGTAATTCCATCCATCGTGCCGCATCATGTGCCCGTTCCGGATTGGACAGTGTTCACTCGATCATGCTACAATAGCTGAATGCCAAACATCCACTCGCCAGACTCGGCATTCTACATTATGGAGGTCCTGGTCTCGGCATTTCTCGCCGTGCTTTTTCTGCAGTCTGGTCTCGACAAGGTCATCGATCGGAAAGGAAATCGCGAGTACCTCAACCATCATTTCGCGCGAAGTCCACTGGCCGGTACGGTCGGACCGATGTTCCTCGTTGTCACGATTCTCGAGGTGTCCGCCGGTGCACTTAGCGGAGTCGGATGCGTACTGCTGATCGTGACCCGCGATTCGACCGTGGCGTTCCTCGGCGCCGTGATCGCCGGTATCAACATCGTCGCGCTGTTCTTCGGCCAGCG